>MFYY01000001.1:0-8632 GCA_001787855.1 Candidatus Riflebacteria bacterium GWC2_50_8
CCAATGAAATCATGTCTATTGACAAGGTTCTCATGGTTAAAGACGGCGAAAAGCTTCAGATCGGCCATCCTTATGTTAAGGGTGCCGAAGTAAAAGCCAGAATCGTTGGCCATGCACGTGGCAAGAAAATTGTTGTGCTCAAATACAAGAGCAAAAGCAATTATCGCCGCAAAATCGGTCATCGCCAGCACTTCACCTCGGTTCTCATCGAGGACATCAAGTGCTGAATGATACAGGTCGACTTCACTGACGACGGGAATGCCGTCTGTCTGAGGGTCACCGGTCATTCGTGTCTCGCAGACAAAGGGAGCGATATAGTTTGTTCAGCGGTCTCAGCCCTGATACAGACATTCGCAGGTGGAGTCGAAAGCGAACTGCAGGCAGCACTCAGCGGCCATCTTGATTCAGGAGACTGTAATATCAGGGTTCAGGTTGATGAGAGCCATAAACAGGCGCTAAGGGCAATTTTTAAAGTATTTAAATTCGGGTTCCGTAAGATCGCAAGTTCTTACCCGGAACAAGTTAAATTGAATTAATCACCTAAGGGGGATTTAGACATGGCTCATAAGAAGGGACAGGGCTCAACCACCAACGGTCGAGACAGTAATGCACAACGCCTCGGCGTTAAAAAGTATGATGGCGAAATCGTACGAGCTGGCAATATCATTATTCGTCAGCGCGGAACACCGATCCATCCTGGGCTCAATGTTGGCAAGGGCAAAGACGACACTCTTTTTGCTCTCACTGATGGCTCAGTTAAATTTGGCTGGCGCAAAGGCAAGCATTGCGTACACGTAATGGCCGTAGCCGCCGAAGCAGTAAACTGACAAAGTTTATCAGCATAAAAAAGCCGCCCACGAGGCGGTTTTTTTATGCCTGTTGAACGTCTTCGCAGATCCCGCCGAGAGCCCTTAATGAAAAGAATACTAATTATTCAGTATTTGAACTCATGTGACAGTAAAATTAGCGGAGATCGTGAAACTGTTTTTCTCTGCTTATCGAACTTAAGTCGATGTTGGCAATGATTTCAGCGATTTTTCGAGCTGAGTCCTTGCCTTCATAAGGATTGGTAAAGCTGGCGCACTTTTCACGAAAACCATCTGTCAGCAGGCTATTCAGGGATTTCTGAATTGCATTCACGTCAAAGTCAGCAGTGATAACGGCCTTGCTGTGCGGCCTGCCCTGTTGCCGGCGTCCGAGATTTAGAACGGGTATGCCCAGGCTCGGGACTTCGATGATGCCGCTTGATGAATTGCCGATTACACAACGAGACAGGCGGGCTGCTGACAGGTAGTTTAACCGGCCCAGACTTCTATGAAAACAGATATGCGCGGGGTCTTGAGCGGCTATCTCTTTAATATACCCGTTGATCTCTTCGCCTTCCGGGTCCGCATTGGCACCGGTAAACAGCAGGCGGGTCTGCGGGTATCTTTTGCGCAACAGTGGCAACAGCCTTTTAAGTCCAGCGAGAGCTGCCCCCGGGCTGCAGGTCTGTGGATGCAGCGTAAGCAGAAAAAAATCATCAAGAGCGCATTTTGTGAGCTTTTCGAGCTGAGATTTATTCAAAAAAGGTAGTTCGGCAAGGTCTGCCAGCCCGAGATCGCCGGTGTTAAATACCAGTTCGGGATTTTCTCCGAGCTGAACAACGCGCTGGCGATACTCTTCGGTAGCGGTAAAATGCAGGTCGCTGAGCTTGGTTATGCAGTGGCGCAGTACATCATCGAAGGCACCTGCAGTAAGCTCGCCACCTGAAATGTGGGCACTTCTGATACCACTTAACCGGCAGGCGGTGGCAACTGCGTAGATTTCATAGCGGTCCCCGAGGTAAATGACGAGATCGGGTTTGATTTCGTCAAAAACAGCAGGAAACTTGACGAGCGCCGCCGCCATTGATGCAAACATCAGTGCTCGATTATTTTGCCCACCGCTATCTGGAGTTATGTAAACCCGATGATGTTCGTGAGCGATATCACTATCGATTTCTTCGGCCGAGAACCCGCTTTGCGAGTGCAGATGGCTGCCGGTTACCACCAGGCTGACCCGGGCGATCTTTCTCGTCAATTCCTCGTAAAGAGGCCGCAAAATCCCCCACTCTGCCCGCGACCCGGTGACGACACAAATATGTTTGCTCATAATGCTGATTCTAATGTTGCAATAAGGGTTAAGCAAGCAAAAGTTGAAGCGTAAAATATTATCGACAGCTATATTAACTTTTTGCGGTTATGTGCCGATATATATTTTAGAAACTTAAAATTCAAGCAGGAGGTGCTTCATATGTGTGCTCAGGAACTTGTTGCTCTGTTTCGCTTCTCTGGAAATAAGTGCGCAGCATGCCAGCGTATTGTGAGCAGGTATGAACGCACTCTCAATCTGACCGACGAAGATATGGAGCACCTTGAACAGTGCATTCTCAGCAAGTCATGAAATGACCTGATTCAGAGGGGCTGCCGGATTCAAGCTGGCAGCCCTTTTTTAATGAAAAATTCCGGATCAGTTGCATGACGGGTTACGAAGCGTCCCCCACCCTTTTCGCCCTGCCAGCCGTTCTGCTGACTGTATATTACTTTGCCGCGCAGAATGGTCATTTCGTTGCAGCCACGACACTGCAAGCCTTCATAAGGTGAATAATCAGTTCGCATGTGCAGGCCTGTCGCCAGAATTTCATGGTTGCAATCTGGGTTATAGACCATTATATCGGCGTCGGTTCCCGGCATGAGGCTGCCTTTGCGGGGATAAAGGCCGAAAATTCGCGCCGGGTTTTCGGAAATTGCTTTAACCGCCTGTTGTAGAGAAATTTTTTCGGAGTGAACTCCATTCAGCACCAGCAGCGGCAGAGTTTCAATGCCTGGCAAACCCATGGGCAGGCTGGTGATCTTATTCTGCCAGCTATTCTTGTCAGCAGTTGTAAACGGGCAATGGTCGGTAGCTACTACGGCCAGGTCATTGGCGGCCAGACGCTGCCAGAGCAATTTCTGCTGCTGGAGAGAACGAATCGGCGGGCAGCAGCCATAAAAATGCCCGGTTGGCCCTGACAGGCGGCTTTCGTCAAGGTAGAGATATTGTGGGCAGGTTTCTCCGGCTATATGTGCGCCGCGTTGGCGCTCACAGCCGATAATCTGTGCGCCTTCTCCGCTTGACACATGAACTACGTAAACCTTGCAGCCGGTGTATTTTGAGAAATCAGCGATTCTGCGTATTGCTTCGCTTTCGGTAAATACCGGCCTGGTTGCTGGCAGGCTTTCGATGCCGAGGTTATTGGCTGATGCTGCCTGATCGGTCAGGTGGTCGATCAATTCGCCATTTTCAGCATGAACAGTAACCAGAATACCGTTATTGTGGCAGGCAGTGAGGACTTTCAGCAGGCCAGTATCATTTTGCATCAGTCCTGATTTGCCATAGGCCATGAAGATCTTGAGGCTTGTCACGCCCTGACCCGCCAGGAGCGGCAGTTGTTCGACAACTTTTTCTGAATAGCGGCCGATGCAGGCATGTAATGAGTAGTCGATGGCAACCAGCGCATCGGCTTGTTCGCGTCGCCTCGTCAGACTGTCGAGAACGCCCTCGTCGCCTATCTGGGCGGTAAAGTCGATAAAGGTGGTGACGCCACCGCAGGCCCCGGCTACGCTGCCTGAATAAAAATCGTCGGCAGAAACTGCTCCGGCAAATGGCAGCGAGAAATGTGTATGAACATCGACAGCGCCTGGCAATATCCAGCGACCAGAAACATCGATTTCCCGGTTCCCTTTAAGGTTGCGGCCTACTGCCGCAATCAGACTGCCGTCGATCGCGAGATCGGCCTGAATGAGGGAATCTCCCCAGAATACCTGACCGCCCTTCAATACCTGTTCAAACATAATGCTTCCTGCTTAAATTTTCAGATAGTTCAATTATTTTAAACATCTGCCGAAGAAGATACCGCAAAACATTGAATTGGGGGTAGAAATTTTGAATCTTAATTCTTTAGTAGCGGGTTTTCTTGGAGGATTGGTTTGCAGCACGATTTTGTTTGTATGCAGTCGGGCCTATATGCTTCACAAGCTCATTGGGCGCGAGAAATTGTGTGATCTTTCTTATTTCGGCCGTAACGCACCAGCAAAGAAGCGGCATTAACGATTTTGCAGTGAAATTTTCATGTGTTTTGCACTTCCGGCTCAGCCGGATTTTTTTTTGCCTGTTTAACCTGCAGTGGGTTTATGTTATTTTACTGACTGACTATGGATGCTAACGAAAAGAAGATACTTGAATTCAAGCGCAAGATTATATCGCTCATGCGCAGTCGTGAGCAACCTTCTGCGCTCAAACTTTATCATAAGACCTTCTCGGCGCAGCTGCCTGCTGATCCCGAATTTCTCGAAAGCTTCTATATTGAGCTGAATCGCAACAATATGCATGATGTGGCCTACGAGATTCTCAAAGAGGCTACTGCATGGCATCCGGATAACGACCAGGTCGAGGAACTCTGCAAAAATGCTATGGGTGTCTACTTTGACAGCCTGGTGCTGCAAGGCAATAACCTGCTCTATGAACGCGACGATAAAGAAACGAAGTTTGCCGAAAGTATAAAAAAAGCTGACTCTCTGGCGCGCGAAAAAATGCGCGAAGAGAACGACAAGATTTTATCAGCCGTAGTTCATAAAGCTATGGCGACTTACAATAAGGCGCTTGAGCTTAAGGAAGACAATGTGCCGGCCCTTTCAGGACTGATGCGTTGTCATCAGATCTTAGGTGACAATGAGTTAGCTGAAGCGTTGAATGCGAAGATCGAAGAGATCGCGCCAGCTTTAAAATCTCGTGACAAAACCCGTCAGGAGCTCGCCAGAGAAGCTGAACTGGCTGAGGAAGAAAGAAAGCGCGAGGCAGCCCGCGAACTCGAACTCGAAGAATCTTCCGTGAATGAGGTTAAGAGGCTTTTTGCAGACAAGCAGTATAACGAAGTAATAAGGCAGATCGACGAGTTGCATCTTTCTTATCGTACTACCGTGACGCTGCTGCTGCTAAAGGCTCGCGCATTTGTTGAGCTTCGCCGGTTCAAGGCGGCGGATCAGGTGATCAGCGAAGCCGAACACCATAATCGCAATATTAACGAAGTTCTCGAAATCAAGAACGACATAAACGAAACCAAGTATCGAATTCTCTGCAAGGCATCCGATATTTATCTTCACAAAGCGCTTGAGCTTGGCTTAAG
Source organism: Candidatus Riflebacteria bacterium GWC2_50_8 (assembly GCA_001787855.1). Lineage (GTDB taxonomy): Bacteria > Muiribacteriota > Ozemobacteria > Ozemobacterales > Ozemobacteraceae > Rifleibacterium. The sequence goes on from MFYY01000001.1 coordinate 5,186, forward strand.
CCTGGGAGAGATGCATTTTCGCAGGGCTCAGAAAAGTATTCTGCGGGCTCTGGAGTATGTTCCGGAAAATCTTGATCTGCTTGACAAGCTGTACACTACGCAGAAATACCTCGGTCAGACCGAAGACTCATACAAAACCAAGGCAATGATCTTTGTGCTCAACAAAAAGCATGTTACCGCTTTTGACCGCGAGTCGTCTGCGTCTCTGTGTTTTATTGCCAGCTTTGCTTATTGCGGCGAACCACATATTGTAAACGACTTCAGATGGTTCAGAAGAGAATTTCTGCTGACTTCAAGGGTTGGCATGGTTATTAACAGCTCTTATGTAAGACCCAGCCCGGCCATTACCAGAGTCGCGGCAGGTATCAAGTCGTCCCGGCCCATTTTTCGCGTTATTCTCTACCCTGTTCGGCTGATGATCGGGTTGTTACAACAATTTATTTGCTAAAGAGCACGGTTGCTTTTATAATACAGACATGCCAATGAACAAATTTTTTACCAGTTTCTTTTTGCTTTTTTTGTTGCTTTCCGCTGGCAGCCTTTCTGCGCAGCCAATCGATACGCAGAGCATCAGAGTGGGTATATTCCCCGAAGATGATTTTACCACGCTACGAATACAGTGCTTCAGTGGAAGCTGGCGGATAGAATTCGGTGCAGCATCCGCAACACGCGAATATCTTGCCGAGGGCGAAGATTGCACGGTTATGCTGGTTCCCAAAGGCATGGTAGCAAGATTTTCTGACGGCAAAGAGTTTAATGGCGGTTACGATAAGATCACCCTGACCGGCGGCGACCTGCTGAATCTCGAAATACCTGATCATCAACCGATGTTGCTGCAGAACCATTTTGAGATTGGCCATACTGATGCCTCCATGTATCTGGTTAACACCGTTTCAATACATCAACATATCGTGTCCAGTATTTCAAAGATTGGCATCACCAACGAACCTGAAGCTCTCAGAGCTTTATGCACCATGGCTAGAACAAGACTGACATGGATACTGGCCAACCCTCAGCACAAGGAATCTCCTTATGACGTCTGTGATTCCAGCCATTGCATGCATTTTTGGGGCTGTGGTTACAACCGCGAACTTGTCGATATTCTTACCAACATGACTGCTGGTCACATTATCAGGCATGGTGGCAAACCCATAATGCCTCGTTACCACAATACCTGCGGTGGCAGAATTTCGTCAGCCAAAGAAGTCTATGGTGTCGATGAGCCTTATCACCCGGCTCACCCGGATCTTCTTGATGGCAAAGGTTCAGAAAACTGTTTTCACAGCCCTAATTTTCATTGGTCGATCGAATTGCAGAAAGTCGATATTATCGATTTTCTGTCAATGCAGTTTGCCGGCGGTGCTGAAAGAATCTACGGCAACTGGGAACCTAAGACAGTCGATTATGGCGGCAGAATTCAGGAAGTAACCCTGCGCGGCAAGGTGCCGAAAAATGTTTCTGGAGTCGAATTTCATAAAAATCTCAGCGAGTTTTTTGGCCCTAATGGCGTAAAAAGCATGAAATTCACCATGGAATTTTTGCGGCGAACCATTATATTCAGAGGAATGGGATATGGCGATGGTGTCGGTCTATGCATGTATGGTGCCGACGGCCTGGCCAAAAAATCTCAGAAATACTTAGATATCCTGAAGTTCTATTACCCTGGAACAGAAGTTAAATAAGCGGCCAGTCAATAACCGGAAATAACTGGCAATAAAAAAAGCGCAGATGTCGCTGCGCCTTTTTCTGTGGTAGTCGTTTGTCAGAGATCGATGCCGATTTCAAGCGACAGTACAATTGTTAAAACAGTTGCCAGAAATATACTCGCCATTTTTTTTCTCCATACTCATATTACCGCATACTCTATTTATCGGCAATCCAGATAAATAAAATTAGTGCCACATCATGATAGTTCGTTGTTACATTGCATTTTGCCACCCAGCTGGGTAAACTGTTCCAGGAGGTTTGACATGACTGATTTCAGAGTTTGTCTGGTTACTTTGCCAGATCGCGAGACGGCTCGCAAGATTGCCGAAAACATCGTCAACGCAAAACTTTGTGCCTGCGCAAACCTCATACCCGGTCTCGAATCTGTGTATACGTGGCAGGGCAAGGTTGAAACCAGCGCTGAAATTCTGATGGTGATCAAGACGCAGCAGTCTTGCGTTGCCGCGCTGGATGCCAGAATCCGCGAACTGCACCCCTACTCTGTTTACGAATTTATCGTTTTGCCCATTTTGTACGGCAACACAGACTACCTGCAATGGATCAAAGAAGCGACTTCCTGAATGGCCAGAACTTTTAAACTCACTACCGATCAAGATTCAGTCCGTGAATTCACGATAGACTACCCGTCATTGCTAAACTCACAGCAGCTTGAGGCCGTGACCCAGTTTTACGGCCCAGTTCTCTGCATTGCCGGCGCCGGCTCAGGGAAAACGCGAACGCTTATTTATCGGGTCGCGCGCATGCTCGAAAGCGGCATAGCTCCCGACAGTATCCTGCTGCTTACCTTTACCCGCAAGGCCGCTTCTAACATGCTTGAACGCGTAGCGGCACTGGTTGGCGCTCAGGGCAAGGCGGTCGCTGGTGGCACCTACCACAGCTTTTCCGCAATGACTTTGCGTAAATATGGCCACCATATTGGTTTAAATCCAGGCTTTTCGATTATCGACGAAGGCGATTCTGGCGATATCATCAACTTCTTGCGCAGCGAACTTGGTTTTAACCGTAAAGAGACCAGGTTTCCGCAAAAAAAGACTATTTCCCAGATGTTTTCCAAGGCAAATAATCTCGAGAAGTCTCTCGCAGAAATCATCAGCGACTATTACCCGCAATTCGCCGAACACTCCGAAGATATCGGCCGTCTGCACGAAGAATTCACCAGCTATAAACAGAAAAATATGCTTCTTGACTACGATGATCTGCTGATTTTTCTGCACCGCCTGCTCAGTTCGAGTGCCGAGGCGCGGGCGGCGATAACTTCGCGCTATCGTTACGTAATGGCCGACGAATACCAGGACACCAACGGGCTGCAGGCCAGAATTACTTTTCTGCTGGCTGGCGAAGGCCGCAATGTCATGGTGGTTGGTGACGATGCGCAGAGCATTTATTCCTTTCGCGGCGCCAGGGTTACCAATATTCTTGAATTTCCACAGGCCTACCCGGACTGTCGAATCATCAGGCTGGAAAGAAACTACCGCAGCACCGGACAAATACTCGATGCTGCCAACAGCCTCATGGAAAGTGCAGAAGAAGGCTTCAAGAAAAAACTGACGACAGAAAAAATCGCAGGCGAACTGCCTGCCCGTGTGCGCTGCGAAGATGAGCAGGAACAAGCGATGTTCATTGCTGCCAGGGTTCTCGAACTTCGCGAGCAGGGGGTCAGGCTAGACAACATGGCAGTGCTGTTCCGCTCGAGCTTTCATGCCTATCAACTGGAACTTG
>MFYY01000001.1:8832-9048 GCA_001787855.1 Candidatus Riflebacteria bacterium GWC2_50_8
TGGTCTCTGGATGCAGATGAAGAGGCGGAAGAGGGTGTTCTGGCCGAGTCTGACATACCGGACGAAATACGGAAAGTACGGGATTTGATTGCAGCCGTCCCTGATGGGTCTGACCGCCGCTTTGAGACATTGGTCCGGGCTATCAGTGACCTGACAAGGGGAAATCCTGCTGAGCGGTTCGTGATTTTTACTCAATACCGGGACACTCTTGAGTTT
>MFYY01000002.1 GCA_001787855.1 Candidatus Riflebacteria bacterium GWC2_50_8
ACCTGAACGTCTGACGGGTGTTGAAAGAGCTTTTTTGCAGCCAGAGATTGAATTTTTTCAAGGTATGGCGAAAGTTTTTCGAGCAGCTGGCCGTCGAGACAGGCCTGATAATCTGAGGACTGTTCATATGTCACGCGGCTCATGCTTCTTGCCGTGCTGGTCAGCAGCCGGTTAAAGCTTGATATGGTCTGGTGAATTATAGAGTCTTTGTTGAGCACCTGAGGAGCGGCAATCTGGCGCTGGTGCGGGAACTCCTCGCTGATGCCAACCACATAAGTTGCCGGAAAGTTGAAAAGACTGCGCAATTCCATGCTGTTGAGAGTGTTTTCAGACAATCTCTGGTCCTCTACAGATGTGGGCACTCTGTTGAACAGCAGAAGCGTGTTCTCCTGCAGCTGATAATAGAAGGCTGGATTTTCATGAATCAGCGAATCAAGACTTACCAGGCTCTTTTCGTCAGATTGCGAAACGATGACGGCAATGGGGCTTTTGCCTCGCCAAAGATGAGTCCTGGCAAGCAGTTCTGAGGATTTCTGGCAATGCAGTGCGCCTGACGGAAAATTCACCATAACGGCGTCGAAACAGGCGGTAATCTGAATAAAAAAGTCGCGCAGGGTTGTGTCGCTGAACAACATCAGTGAATCTTTGAGCTGGTGCGCCGGAAAGTATGAGATCAGGCTGGTCTCGGTGAAATAGAAGTTTTTCTGATATCTGGAATCGTGATTCTGTGAGATCAGCGAAACATCGCTGTATTCCTGAAGGCTGATCGAGCGTGGAAAGGCGTTTTTCAGTTTAAGTGGCGTTTCGGAATCAAGGTCAACTATTGCGATTTTCTGATTGATATTATTCAGGAAAACCGCAAGATTGGCAAGCATCGAACTCTTGCCAGAACCAGCTCTGATCGAGCTGAAAAAGTATACGGGTGTTAAAAGAGATGCCTTCCCCATGGTATGCACATCATACCACAATCACTCTCTGCACAACCAGAAAAAATCGGTTGTTATATTTCGATTGCCATGCCTTCTCTGGCAAAATCAGTTGCAGCAAAAAGCTTGCGGGCGTCGTTTTCCATTCTTTGCAGGAATTCGTCATTGTGGAGGGGGTCGTGATGAGTGATGAGCAGACGTTTGGCGCCGGCGGCTTTGGCAGCGCGAATGCCTTCTTCGGCGGTTGAGTGGCCAAAGCCCTGTTTGCCGGGTCCGGGCTGGTTAAACTTGTGGGGTGCGTATTCTTCCGAGGTGTATTGGCCGTCATAGATTAGAACATCAACATTTTGTGCGAGTTCAAGAAGATTCTGGTCGATCGTGCCGTCGGAAGGGTGTTCGCAGTCTGTCGCCAGCGCTACTGAAGAATTGCCGTCTTCGATGCGATAGCCGAGTACGCCATTAGGGTGTACCAGCTTAAGTGCTGATATGGTTATAGAGCCTATGGTGACTCGATTATTTTTGAGGGTTCTGAAATTGATGCTGGATGAAAGGTAGTTGAGGTCGACCGGGAAATAGTAGTTGTCCATTTGCCCGCGCAGCGTTGACTCAAGCCGGTCGCCAACATCTGCGGCGCCATAAAGGTTGAATTCATTGCAGAAGTCGGTGATGCGGTTGCCCTGCATGTCTTTGCGACCGACGTATGCCGGAGCAAAGAACGGGAAGCCCTGGATGTGATCCCAGTGGGAGTGGGTAAAGAATATATGTGCTTTGCCCTTGCCCTGGCCAAATTCCGCCTGCATCAGCTCAAGGCCGAGTACGCGGATTCCTGTGCCGGCGTCGAAGATAATACGCTCTTTGCCTGCAGAGAGGATTTCAATGCAGGTGGTGTTGCCACCGAATTCGACGGTATCTCTCCCTGGCGTAGGAATTGAGCCTCTGACACCCCAGAATTTTATTCTCACCAGTCTACTTACCTTTCACGATTGGTAATTATGGGCAGAGCGAAACCATTGTTTCGACGACCCTCTCTAGATCTTCACGGTTGTAAAATTCAATTTCTATACGACCGCTTTTCTTGCCATGACGAATTCGGACTCTTGCACCAAGTAGTTCTTGAAGATTGTCTTCAACTGCTCTGGTATGCAGATCTTGACTCATCGCCGACTTACCTTTCTTAAGCGCCTCACCAGCAGCTGGCTGAGTGCGACTCTGTGCCATACGTTTTTCTATCTCATAAACAGACATCTGGTCTTTGATAATAAGTCTGGCCCAGGTTTTTACTTCGAGCGGATCTTTGATCCCGGCCAGCATTTTAGCGTGCCCCGAAGATATCTTGCCGGTGATGACCAGTTCCTGAATTTCAACTGGCAACTGCAGCAGGCGCAGTCGGTTGGTCAACGCTGAACGGCTTCGGCCAATTTTTTCCGCCAGCTGATCATGAGTCAGTCCGTAGTTGAGAAGTATATCCTTGAGGGTTTTCGCCTCTTCGATAGGGTTTAAGTCCTGACGTTGGATGTTCTCAATCAGACCAGCCAGCAGTGTCTGCTCTTCGTCAAGTTTGCGGATTACAGCAGGAATAGTGCGTGCTCCTGCCAACTTGCTTGCGCGATAACGCCTCTCGCCGGACACGATCTGGTAGCGGTCGCCAATCTTTCTTACCAGAACCGGCTGCAGCACGCCGTTTTCGCGAATCGACTGCGCCAGTTCATCTAATGCCTGTTTATCAAAGATCTTACGGGGCTGATTCGGGTTGGGATAAACCCTGTCGAGGGGCAGCATGCGAAATTCCATTTCGACATTGTCTGCTTTCGACCACGAAAGCCCTGTGAGATCTACATCGGCCGTTTTGTCTTGTTGATTTAACGAAATTTTTAGCATCTTTCTGCGTCTTACTGAACAGAATTTTGTTTGATTTATGTTATCATGAGTTTTTAACAACAACAAAATATTTTGTAAAATTAGCAGGAGTTGTCAGCATGTTTTTTCTCAAATATGATTTCAGGGCAGGTGCAACATTTCTTTTGTTAGTTGCGATGTTTCTTGTTGTGCATGGTATACAGGCACAGCCGGTACAGGTTACGCCGGAATTTCAGCGTGCAATGCAACAGTTGGCTCAGGGCGCCTATGATGCGGCGATCGAAGAGCTTAAGCCTCTGCTTGGCCAGGGCAAATTTCATGCCTCTACCATGGTCGAGATCGGTAAAATCAGAATAAAACAGGCCGAAGCACAGATGACCAGCGCGCTGGCAAATTTCAGTGAAGCGGCTGAAATGCTTAATGGCGGCTTACAGGCAGGTGGAGTGACCGGTCCTGAGTTGCCAAAGACCCTGTATGATCTGGCAAGAGTGTATGAAGAACGCATTAAAAATTATCCGATGGCCATCGAAATATATCGCCGGATTATTGAAGAACACCCGGCGTTTCTGGCAATTGACCGGGTGTATTACAATCTCGCAACGAGTCACGAGGCAATCGGGCAGATCGAGCAGGCGGCCGAGAATTATCGCAAAATTGTCGCGGACTTTGCCTACAGCACATATTTCAGCGCCGCTCAGGAACGCATGAAGAGACTCTCTGTCGGCACCGGCGTTCAGGAAGATGCCATCTCGACTCAGGAAGATGTCGCCGCCGCTGCTGATGCCGAACAGGCTGCTCAGGCGAGCCTTGATCTTGGCGACATGCATGCCGAATCTGGAAATTTTAAAAAGGCAGTTTCTGCTTATCGGCAGGCAATATCGGCCAGCGGTGATCAGGACGAAGCGGTTCGGGCTTATCGCAAGCTGTTTGACGTTCTTGATGCGAAGCAGAAAGATTATCAGGGAGCCGCTGACGTGCTCGAAGAAATGATGCAGAAATACCCGGATGCTCCTGGCAGCGAAGATCTCGTATATCGTCTGGGCAGAATTTACGAGCAGGATCTCGATTCTATGAAAAAGACAACGACAGTCGATGGCCGCGTTCGCTACCGAAAGAGTGCTGAAAATGTCGAGAAGGCGTTGAATTATTATAATTCGGTAACCGAAAAATACCCAAATGCCGATGTATCAGCAGATGCCTTTTTGCGAAAAGGTGAACTTTACGAAAAGGAACTGCGAGATTATGACCAGGCCAGGAAGTCCTATCAGGAATTTCTCGAACGATTTCCACGCCACGACGAGGCTGCAAAAATTCGCGAAAAGCTGCGCGACATCGAAGATTACTGATTCTGCTGGCCGCATTGCCGGCCGGGTATTTTTTGTTCTGCTGTTCATTGCATCTGCTTCGGCCTGTCTGGCCAGCGCCACGATCAACGGGCTGAGCGGTACAATGCTGGTGCCGGGTCTCGAAGTGCTGCCTCCCGGTGGCGCTCGTGCGGCAGTGCATATGGTTGGCGAATCCAAGTTTAACGAAGCTTCTTTCAAGGGCGTGTTCGCGTTCTCCGATGATTCTGAAGTGGCTATAATAAAAAGGTTTTCTATTGACGGCAAGACTGATCAGACCGACCCGGTTTTTGCCGGTAAATACAAGATCCGGTCGAATATGGCTGTTGCCGCTTTTATCGACCCTAACGAAGATTATCAAAATTCGGTAATGCTGCTTAACGGCTTGCCGGGTAATCGTGTCGTGCTGGGCCTCGGCACCAATATTGCCATGAACGAGAATCAGAAAAAAGCTGCTTTTGGGCGCTATGCCGAAAAAGGCGCTGCAGTTGACCCGGTATTCTTCGTCATGGGGGCCAGTCTGAATATCGACCCCGACACTACTTTAACCATGGACTACGCTGGCAACGATTTTGTTGTCGGGTTGCGACATCAATTTGATGAGGCACTCAGCCTGGATTTTGGTTTTTATACTCCCGATCGCCTTCACGATACCAGCAGATACATTGTTGGAGCAAACTTCGGTTTTTAAAGCAATATGCTGATAACTTTGTTCAATGCCGTACTCATTCTTCTGATTACCTGGCTTGCTTATCTCTACTTCGATCTGCGGGAAAAGGCGATGCCGGCCCGTGAGCGCTATTCTCAGCTGCTGGGCGGCGTTTCTTCGATAGTTGACCGCCTGGAGGGCTACGACAAGGCTCATTCGAGCGAAATAGCCGGCCTGTCGCTAATTCTTGGCCGCGCGTCGGGAATGAATGATGAGCAGTTGCAGAGTCTGAATGCTGCTGCCATGCTGCATGACGTCGGCGAACTGCTGTTGCCGAGAAGTATCATGAAGAGCAATAAAAGGCTTGAAGGCGATGATCTCGAACTTTTGCGCACTCACACCCTGCTGGGCGAGTTGCACCTCAAGTCTCAGATCGACGGTCTCGATGAGGTGCCATCTTTGATCCGCTGGCATCACGAGCGTTGGGACGGGCTGGGTTATCCTGACAACCTCAAGGGTGAAGAAATTCCGCTGGCAGCAAGAGTCCTGGCGTTGGCTGATGCTATCTCAGCGATGAATGCTCAGCGTTCTTACCGAAGCCGCCAGTTTGTGAGAACTGATGATATTGTAGCAGAAGTTAAGAGATTGTCTGGCATGCAGTTCGATCCGCAGCTGGTCAAAAACTGGCTGGCAATCGGCAACCCATTCGAGTATAAACCGAAATGACCCTTCGACTGCAATCTTCCTGGCTGCTCGAGGCTGTTTCAGAAGTTGCCACGGTTGACTCTGTCTTTTTTCCAATCATACATCGCTTTTCGGCCCTGAACTGGCTGAGTCGCCGCGAATTTTCGCTGTCGGTTAATGCGGTAACTGCCAGTCAGGCCATGATACTGCGTGCCTGGCTGGATGGCAGAAATGGACCTTTCAGCGACAAGAATCTGCAGAAATTCAACCAGCAGATAAAGAACCCGCTCGATCTCTCAATGAATCCCTTTCGCGCCTGGAAAGATCGCTGGTTCGACCGCCAGCAGCTCGATTACCTTTTCTACTGGCGCGAAGCTGCATTTGAAATTGAAGATGAAAAGCAGCGCGAAATTTTCTGGTCGGCTGTTTATCAGATTATGTCGTGCTGGCTGAGCAACCGTGCCGGCGATATGCAGACAGTATGCCAGCCTGACGAGATCATGGGCCTGATGCTGAACCGGCATGGTGAATTTATCCGGGGCCGTGAGGCTAAAATAGAGATTACTAACAGCTCTCTTGATGAACTGGAAGCTAGAAATGCCTGTCTAACCGTCTTTCCTCTTGTGTTTGCCGACGAAGAGAGTTCTGAAACTACATTGCAGATCATTTTCGATGCCTGGCAAAATGGCCATGATGATCTTGAGCTTCCACGTCGCGAGCTGCGCGTGCAGTTGCGCAGATATCAGATAAGTATCGAGCGTCCAAATGATTATCACATCTTTACAAAACTCTCCAGCAATTCTCAGATTGCCGCAATAGCCTGGTCAGGTGCCGATCTGCCGCCGACCCTGTATGAGCAGGAACTGGTTAAACCCATGCAAAAAGCCTTCGAAAAAAGATATACACAATCACGTTTGCTGATGAAGGCCGTTGATCGCAGTTCTGACAGTTACGATTACCTGCTGCTGTTTTATTGATTGCTATCTGCCAATTTACTTGTCGGACAGGTTGTGATAATATTGAGGCCATGATTTTCCACAAGCCTCAATTAAATCTGATTCGCTATTTCTTTTGCCTGATGTTGCTTGTTTCAGCCTGTCTTGGTGCCGAAACGGCTTTTCTGATGGGCGAAGACGTGGTGCACCCGACCGGTCTGATCATGTCGGTAAACAGTCTGCAGCGTCGACCATTTGCCTCCGGACTGGGAGTCTCCCGCCAGGATGAGATTTTTATCAACATGACCTTTGTCAATACCGGTGTCAAAACTTACCGGGTAGATCCGCTTAAAGACTTTGTTCTTGAGATTTCGAGCCGGTTTGATCCGTCGCTTGATCAGGAAAACAAGGCGACCCGCGATGCTTTTAATGTTTTTCCTTCAACGCAGTCGCGGGTTGATCTGTATTTTAAGGTCGACAGCAGTCAGGCGGAAACACCGATTCTGCATTTTACCCTCGAAGATTCAAGCCTGAGAATAATTTGTGACCCTGAGATGCAAAAACTTTTGCAGAAAAGCTCAGAATCAACATTGCGCAGCGATGAAGCGATAAAAATCGGGCGCGTGCTCGTTGAAAGCATGCGCTATTCATTGGCAGAGACTATCTTGCGCCGTGCCGTCGCCGCCGACCCAACTAATAATCAGCTGTTGATGCTTATGGCCAGCGTAGAAGATGCCAATTTTAATCGCGACAATGCCGCGCATTACCTGCGTATGATTAATCCGGCAACCATCGCCGATCAGCCCGAGGCGGTATCTATTGCTAAAATGGCGGTGACTCTCGGCTTTTATGATCTTGCTGTGTCGGTGCTGGCGCCATTTGAAATGGTTGGCCGACTTGCCCCTGATGAGCGACTGCTTCTGGCACGGGCGAGTTACTATGAAAACGATGTGAATGCCGCTACCCGCATTCTTGACGCGCTCATCAGAGATGGCTCGCGCGATGCCGCAGTTTATTTCACCTATGCCAACCTTTACGACCGCCAGGGCAATATCGAAAAGGCGATCGAATTCTGGGAAAAGGCGATTGAGCTTTCTCCCGACCATACCGAAGCGCATTTCAATCTTGGCGTGGGCTACTATAAACAGCAACGCATTGACCGGGCCCGCGACTGCTGGCAGAAGACGTTGCTGCTCAATCCTGATTCCGAGACCCTGCGCGCTGCCGAAGACGCGTTGCGGGCGACAGACTACTAGCCAATTACCATACAGGAGACACCGATCATGGCAAAAAAAAGACTTGTCAGCGGCATGCGAACCACCGGTTCGCTGCATCTTGGCCACCTCGAAGGTACCCTTAAAAACTGGGTTGCTTTGCAGGACACTTACGACTGCTTCTTTTTTGCCGCGGTATGGCATGCTTTTACCGATCGCATCAAGATTGACGATCTACCATCGATAATTCGAAACATTATCGTTGACTGGCTGAGCGTCGGCATTGACCCCGAGAAATCGGTTATTTTCAGGCAGTCATCAATGCATGAACATGCCGAACTCAGTACAATTCTGAGCAACTGCACGCCGCTTGGCTGGCTTGAACGCTGCCCGACCTTCAAGGATGCGGTGCGCGACGATGATGCCAGATCCGGAGTGTCACTCGGCAAGCTCATGTATCCGGTATTGATGACCGCTGATGTCGCGGTGTACAATGCTGAAGTCGTACCGGTCGGCAAAGATCAGTTGCCGCACCTTGAGCTCAGTCGCGAAATCATCCGGCGCTTTAACGGAAGCTACGGCGACGTACTCAAAGAACCAGAAGCTCTGCTGTCACAGGTGCCACTGCTGCTTGGCATTGACAAACGCAAAATGAGCAAGTCATACAATAACGGCATCGACCTGCGTGAAACCCCCGAAGGGCTCAAGGGCAAAGTGCAGCAGATGATTACCGATCCACAGCGTGTTCGCCGCAATGACCCGGGTGACCCCGAAGTTTGCACGGTTTACGCCTATCACAAAATTTATACGCCAGATCGTCTCGAAGAAATTGCCCAGGGTTGCCGCACAGCCAGCCTCGGCTGCCGCGACTGCAAGCTTATACTTTTTGAGCGACTCAACAATATGCTCGAACCAATTCGCGCGCGGCGTGCCGAAATCGAGACTCGCAAGGGTTATATCGAAGAAGTGCTCGATTCAGGTGAAAAACGGGCGCATGCTGCCGCATCAGAAGTGCTGCAGCAGGTCAGGCAGGTCATGGGGTTTTTACTGTAAAAAATGAGTGGCTACCAGGTAAAACTGCCGGTCTTCGAAGGACCATTCGATCTGCTTTATCACCTCATTGAAGAGCAGAAGATCAATATTTACGATATTCCGATCGCGCACATCGCGTCGCAATATCTTGAATACCTGCAGATGATGGAAATCCTCGACATGGAAGTCGCCTCGGGCTTTCTTGTTATGGCGGCAACTCTTCTCGAAATCAAGTCTAAAATGCTTCTTCCCCGCGAAAAACCCGAAGAAGTGAGCAGCGGCGATCTTGATATCGACGAAAGCTTTTACGAAGAAGATGCCCGCGCTGGACTTGTCGAAAAACTGCTTGAATACAAAAGGTTCAAGCTGGTTGCTCTCGAACTGCGCGAGATGGAGCGCGGTGCCTCGCGCATTTTTACGCGCAGCACCGACCTCGAGCGCCAGCCCGAAGAGATTCTCGAAATCAGTGTTGGTCCCGGCG
>MFYY01000003.1:0-3414 GCA_001787855.1 Candidatus Riflebacteria bacterium GWC2_50_8
AGACTTTCTGTCTTTTTAAGCTGTTGCAATTTTCCTTCCAGGCGGTGCCTTTCATTTTCTGCACGAATTCTTTCTCTTATATCACGCGAGACCCCAACAACCCGAACTGCAGTACCATTGGCATCAAAAATCAACCTGGCCGTTACCTCAGTCGGTATCATAGAACCATCTCGATGCGGCTGATCTATTCGCAACAGACTGTAATCAGAAGTGATCTCGTCATCGGTCTTATTATGCAGACTATTCTGCCAGGCCACAAAAGTTTCGCGCGCTTTTGTGGGCAACCCCTCATCTAGCGCCTGCGCCATAACTTCTTCGGGCGTATAACCACGCATGCTGTAAACTGAAGGGCTTATATACAGCAATTTTTGGGACTGCAAGTCAAATAGCCAGATGACATCCCGCATATTGTCAGTGATCAATCGCAGACGATCACTGAGTTCTTTTAGTTCTGCCCGAGCCTGCACCCGCTCTGTAACATCGATAAGCGAGGCAAACAATGCGCTTTGATTATCAAAAGTTACTGCTGCAACATTAACCGACGCCCATATTCCCTTGCCGTCAGCATTTCTGATTTGCAGCTCATAGTCTTTAACATGCCCTTCAGACTTGATTTTGAATAAAAATAGCTGACGCTCACCAACATTGGCATAAAAATCTGTCATCAGCATCGGGTTGTCGGAATCTGACCTGATCCCAAAAAATGTTGCTGCTGCAGGATTATGGTAGAGAAGCTTTCCGTCTGCCAGTGCGGTTATAAGTATCGGGAAAGGGGCCTTTTCGATCAGATGCTGATATCTGCTCAAAAGATTGTTGTAACGCTCATCAGCCTTGATTTTGTCGAGCATTTCCTGATGTCTTCGCCTGATGTGGCGCAAATAAAATGATGCAGCGATAAAAATCACTACTGCCACCAGAATAATCACCACAGCAGACAAAAACAGTTTTCTGTAATCAGGCTTCTGATCTCTGTCATAAATAAAGCCGTCTAGTTTGAAATCAGCTGCTATCATGCCCTGACTGCTAAAAGTGTCAGCAATGTGTTGCCAGCGACCGGGATTCATATAACCAATTTCAACGATCTCTGGAATAATGAGGTGTTGCATCTGCTCTGCTTCATATTTGAGATGCGCGCGACTATGCCGTTGTGAATATTTACTGAGAATCAGGTCGATAATCTCATCAGGATGTTTCATTGCGTATTTCCAACCACGCAACGAAGCCTCGACAAATGCTTTCACCTTTTCTGGCGCGGCATCTATCTGTGCCTGTGAAGTAAACAGCAGATCGCCATAAAAATCAATACCACCAGCTTTCGGGTCAAAGACAAGATATTCCATACCAGCTTCATTCAACACAAAAGTCTCATCACTGATGTAAGCTGATATGGCATCAACTTCGCCTTTGATAAATGCTTCTGGAGAAAAGGCGTGTGCTACCACCTCCAGTTGCTCTATTGGCAATTTCTCTGCCTCGAAATACGCCTTAATTTCGGCCGAGGGCTGCTCCATCATGACGCGGCGCCCGACCAGATCCTGCAGAGAAGTAATACCGGAATCCTTGCGTACCAGCAGCACCTGGGGTGAGTGCTGAAAAATGACAGCCAGGGCGACCACCTGGTGCCCATGTGCGCGCGCCAGCAAAAGATCTGGCCCGGTGACCGCGAAGTCAGCCCGACCCTCCAGAACATCATGCAACGGGTCGGTGGTATCACCAGGTTCTAGCAGAGAAACTTCGAGACCGGCGTCTTGATAATAACCTTGGGAAATCGCAGCGTAATAACCGGCAAACTGAAACTGATGCAGCCATTTGAGCTGCAGGGAAACCTTGATTGGAGCAACTGTTCTGGGCGAACTGGTAAAAACATCATGAGCAATGGCAACGCTGTTGTTCAACAAAAAACTGAACAGCAACAGCGCAGTAACTGCAAAAGAAAACAGTCCACTGCCTGCAGCAATGCATGCGGGCTTTCTAAGCAATAACACACCCCATTTGTCGATGTGCTTCTATTTTAATCTATTAAGGGTGATAGTGCAATCATGACAAATTACTAAAAATGCCGCATAAATACATAACCTGGTTGCAGCAGTAATAATCCATTAGATTACTAAGAGAGTCTTCGGAAATAGCTCATAAAGTCCTCATGAACAGGCAGATGTATTGTTGCTGCGGTCGAATCATTTAGTATTGTATCAACAGCTGAAATTCTGCTACTCTGTCAATATGGAACGCGAACAAGATGATAATCGCTGGGCGCTGTCTGATATCACGACTGCAATCAGCTGGGCGAATGAGAGAAAGCAGCAGAGCGTTGCAGTTGCACTTGACCCGCTTGGCGAGTATGCGCAAAACATCGAACAGGCAAATGATTCGGCAGAGTCGTATCTGGCGACTATCAAAGCCATTGCTGACAGTGCCTGCGCTGCCACACTGGCCGTAAAACTCTCTGCTCTCGGTTTGAATTTTGACCGATCGGTTGCCGAGAGTCATCTCAAGGGCATTCTTGCTTATGCAGAGCAGACGAAGATTCTGATTGAAATAGACATTGAGGGCACTCCGACCGTGCCTGCCGTCTGTGAAATTGCGCAAAAATACGCAGGTGCCGGATATCGGCTTGTGCTTGCACTGCAAGCCTATCTTGATCGTACTCCCGCCGATCTGCAGCAATCTTTGGCCGCCGGCCTGAAAATTCGTCTGGTAAAGGGCGCATATTGCGGTGACACCGACGACTTTGGCGAAATTCAACAGCGCTTCATGAAATTATTCAAGCTTCTGCAGGCTTCCCGTCAGCCATTTGACGTCGGCACCCACGACCCGGTTCTGCTCGAAAAAATGACGGAATTTCTTGGCCAGCAGACGCGTGATCTCGTCTGCTTTGGCTTTTTAAAAGGTCTGGCCGATCAAAGCAAACTCGACATAACCGCCAGCGGGCTGAAAGCTGCTGAGTATTTGCCTTTTGGCAACAATCGCCGGGCCTACATAAGCAGACGGCAGGCCTATCTTAAACGTCTGCACAAACTTGGGCTCAGTGCAGCCCCCTGAAATTTGCTTCAGCCGGCACCTGCTTTTCATTGGAAATACCAAAGAGTTGTGACCCGGAAACCTTTGTGAAGATATTCAGGCCGCTGCCTGCAAAGATGGCAGGGTCACGAAAAGTGTGGTGCCGTCAACTTCGTCGGACGTGAAAGAAAGGTCGCCACCGAGGGTTGTCACCATCAGGCGGGCGGAAAACACACCCAGACCGGTGCCGTGCTCCTTACCAAAGGTGGTATATCGTTCGAAAAACCGCTCCCGAATCTGCGGAGGAATGACTCCCTGGTTTTTGATGGCAATCGTGAGTTTGGGAGAAACTGATAAGGCAACAGTGATCGCTTTGCCTTCAGGTGAAGCTTCAATTGCGTTCTTGATCAAATT
>MFYY01000003.1:3442-5836 GCA_001787855.1 Candidatus Riflebacteria bacterium GWC2_50_8
GTGTCATAGTCGCCAGCCGGTTTTTGATCAAGCAATACTATGCTCGCCAGTTTTTTGCTCACCATCAAGTCGTCGAATGTGAGAAAAACCTCGTGAACGATTTTCAACAAATTTACCGGAACCGGTGTCAATTGGTAGGTTCCCCGTTCCATTTTGTAAAGATCAAGCGAACGATGGATCATCTCCATCATTTGTTGAGCAGCCTTTTTCATTAGATTCAGCCAATTTAAATGCTTTGGCAATAATTCTGGCAGCAGATCCCGGTCATTTAAAAGCATATCGGGAACGTTGTTGAAGACGTTCATAGGGTTTTTTAAATCATGTCTGGAAATTTCTTCGACGACTTCACGCAGGTGCATATTTTCCTGGAGGATCGCGTTCTGCTTTTTTAACTCCCGACGGGCGATACACAGGCTGATGTGGGTTCTGACGCGTGCTTTAACTTCTTCGAACTGGAATGGTTTTGTCACGTAATCAACGCCGCCGACAGAAAAGGCATGGACTTTATCGCTGGTCTCATTCAATGCGCTGATGAAAATAACCGGAATTTCCTTAAGCTTTTCATCGTTTTTCAGGCATTGACAGACCTCGAATCCATTCATTTCCGGCATGTTGATATCCAGGAGAATGAGGTCGGGCGTGTTACGGTCAGCGGCGTTCAACGCCAGCTGACCATTGGGAAAAGTCACCACGTGATACCCGCTATCCTGCATCATCTGCCGCAGCAGCTGCAGGTTGGCGGGCGTGTCATCCACGACCATGATGGTCATTTTTTCTGGTTCTTCATCCATCATAACTTTTCCCCTTTCGCAAGCCATTCGGCGAGTTCTCCATACTCATAGCGATCTGCCAGCTCTTGCAATCCTCTGGCCGTTTCGCTGTCCACCTTTGCCACCCGGGCAATCAACTCTGACAAAATGGCCATCTCCCCGTCTGCCACGGCCTGTCGCATTGCCTCAAGAAGTTCGTGTGGAAGGTTCTCCGTTACAATGTGAGCAGATTGCGAACGGGAGAGGTTTTCATCGTGCTCTTCGTCGAAGACATAGTGCAGGCCAGGGCATTTTTCCAGTTGGGCAAAGAGTTCCTCTGGCAGGAACGGCTTCCGCAGATAGCCATCGGCACCTGTTTCCATTACCTGTTTTACGTTGTCTTCGAAAGCGCTGGCGGTGATTGCGATTACGGGAACGGCACGTCCTGTCTCCGTGGCTTTCAGTCGTCGGATAGCCTCATAACCGTCCAAAACCGGCATGCGCATGTCCATAAGCACTATGTGCGGCGACCATGTCTGGAAGATGTCGAGGGCCTCGACACCATTGGTCGCCGCCTTGACTTCGAAGCCGAGGGGGCCAAGCAGGGCGAGCAGCAGGGCACGGTTTTCCATGATGTCATCAGCCACCAGGATTCGAAAGGGCCCGGTGCCGGGCTTTAAACCGATAACCCGCTTTAATGCGGGCTTCTTGTGCTGAGGGCCGGCTTCGGCGGCTTCGAGCAGAATATGAAGCTGGAAGCAACTGCCTTTTCCCACCTGACTGGTAACTTTGATATCACCACCCATCAGACGAGCAAACCCGCGACTGATGGCTAGCCCCAGGCCGGTGCCGCCCATCTTAGCCCCGGCTTCTGCCTGTTGAAATGACCCGAAGAGTCTGGGAATATCCTCATCGGAAATTCCGGGACCGGTGTCTTCTACCTCGCCAACCAGGCGCAAGCGTTGTACACCCGTCGCCGCAGTTCCTTCGACCGGCTCGACGCGCATTCTCACAGTAACTTTGCCCTGGTCTGAGAACTTGATTGCGTTTCCTATCAGGTTGAGCCCGATCTGCCGTAATTTGTTCTCATCAGAGATTACGTAGCGCGGAATATCGGCAGCCCGTTCTACGACGAATTGCAGGCCTTTTTCGGCGGCGCGCGAGCGGAACAACGTCTCCAGGTCGTTGGAAAGATCGTCCAGGCAAAAGGTAGACAGGTTGAGGGTAACAGCCCCGGCCTCAATTTTCGAAATATCCAGAATGTCGTTGATCAGCGCCAGCAGATGGTTGCCACTGCGCGTGATGATTCGCACGTGTTCGGCCTGCAAAGGTGAGAGCGAGTGGTCGCGCTCCAGGATCTGAGCAAACCCCAGGATGGCATTCATCGGTGTGCGGATCTCATGGCTCATGTTGGCGAGAAAGGAGCTTTTGGCGCGACTGGCGGCATCGGCGGCCTTCTTTGCCTCAACGAGCGCCGCATCTACCTTTTTGCGTTCGGTAATATCAGTCTTCACGGCGACATAATGGGTGATCGTGCCTTTATCGTCGCGGAGCGGCGAGATGCACGCACTTTCCCAGTAGAGACTGCCGTCTTTGCGCCTGTTGTGGAACTCGCCGTTCCACGTGTTCCCTTCCGTCAACGTAT
>MFYY01000003.1:5858-10255 GCA_001787855.1 Candidatus Riflebacteria bacterium GWC2_50_8
CCCATTACTTCCTCTGGCGTGTAGCCACAAATCTCTGTGAAAATGGGGTTTACGTATTCTATTATGGCGTCACGGTTGGTTATAACTATGGAAACCGGGCTTTGCATGATGGCCTGACTGAGCCTGCTTAACTCTGCAGTACGAACCTGGACGAGTTCTTCCAGATTCTCGCGGTATTCACTCAGTTCCTTTTCAGTCTTCCTGCGATCAGTAACATCTCGAAACACAACGACCGCACCGATTGGCCGGTGATTATCATCCAACATGGCCGTGCCGGTGTAATCCACCGGAAAGCAGGTGCCGTCCTTGCGCCAGAACACTTCGTCAATTACACTTCGCGTGATCCCATTCTTGAAGACGGAGTGAATAGGGCATTCCTCCAGAGGGTAAGGAGTTCCGTCGGCCCTTGTGTGGTGGATAAGAGCGTGCTGCCGCTGACCAACCATTTCTTTCGTGGTGTATCCCAGCAGAAAAGCGGTTTTCGGGTTGACGAAGAGCGTTTTGCCCTCGGAGTTCACTCCGTAAATTCCTTCGCCGGCCGAGTCCAGGATCAGCTCGATCTGACGCTGTGCCCGGTTCAATTCCTTCTCCGCCTGCCTGCGTTCCGTGATGTCCTCAGCTGTCATGTGGACACTGCCAACTTTTCCATCAGAATCGTAAAGCGGTGACGCGGTGAAGAACAGGATGCGCTTCCCAAGTGCTGTGATTACTTCCCTTTCCAATACGTGCGTCTGACTGTTATTGAAACTCCTGGCCACTGGACACCGCTCGCACGGTTTCGTTTCGGTAAGAAGGCCACAAATGGTAGAACATAGAGAATTTGGTCCGACCGCCATTTCTGGGAACCATTTGTGAGTGGTGGCATTGGCCGCCAGGACTTCCATCTGGGGACCGATGATTGACACCCCGATAGACAGGCTGTCGGCGAGCGCCCGGTATTTCGCCTCGCTTTGTTCCAGGGTAATCGTCCTTTCTAGAGCCATGGAAATCTCTCGATCATGTGCTTTATCCAGGCCCCGCAGGAATAGAAAAGCAAACAGACTGAGAAAAACTCCGGTGATGAGAAAACTCACCAGCGTGGAGCGACCAGAAACCGAGAGAAAGCCTTCCTGACACGCAAAAACCAGTGTCCATCGGGAGCCGTATATCTCAATGGTCTTTCGACTTGAAAAACGCGAGTGGGAATTTTCTTGAGAAACTTCGCCTGAACCAAGACTGGAGTAAATAAGATGTGGTGAAGAAACCTCGTTGCCGTCGTATATTTCGAAGGTGACTTTCTCGTTCAGTTCAGGAAAGATCTTCTGGATAAGTTCGCCCAGGCGGATCGGAGCATACACGTAACCTTTAAGGTTTGCTCGCCTGCCTTCCACATCTTTCATGGCAATGCCGCCGGTATATGTGGGAAGATACATCACGACCACTGACTGAAGTTTAGTGCCATTTTTCTGGACCAGCTGCACAGGCCCCGAGATAGTGACCTCACCGGAGTCGCGGGCGCGCTCCATGGCCGTCCGCCGCACCGGCTCAGAGAACATGTCGTAACCAAACGCCTGTCGGTTGGTGGCATCGAAGGGTTCCAGGAAGATGATAGACGTATAGGCATCGCGGTTTCCCGCAGGCCAGACCGTATAATCAGGGTAACCCTCCGACCTGATTTCCTGGATGTGCCGAACCAGGTCAGAGGGGCTGATGACCTGAGAAAAGCCAAGGCCAAGAATGCCTGGATAATGAACATCGAGTTGCAGGTAATCGCAATAAGCCTTCCATTCAGCGCGGGTTGTTTCATTGGAATGGGCCAGCACCCCACCAGTCCCCTGCAGGAGAAAGTGGTTACTGTGTAGTCTCCTGATGATGTCTCTTACGATTTCTTCAGTATATTCCTCGAATCTCATCCGTTCTTCAGCATCATAAGAAGTCTTCCACCACGCACTGAGAAAACCCGTCAGGGTAAGCAAAACTGCCAGCAGAAGATACTTGAAGAGGCGGGCGAATGTCGGCCATAATTTCCGGGGGGCTTCTCTCATGCTTACATTTTCCTCTTAGAAGGCATTTGAGCGGTTCGCGAAACGGGGCTCTTGTAACAAAAACCAAGGCCAGTTCATTTAGACTCCAAGGTCAACATTCCGCTTTTCGAAAAACAATGGCAATAGTTGGTTTTACCAATGTTTATGGTCGAAACTAAGGATTTTCATAATTCTCAGTTTCGGCTACAAATGAGTCACCCAAAAAGACAAACGATACTCATTATTTCTGGCAGGGTTGCGTAAACGCCACTGATGGAACCGGGAATAGGAATTATCAAAAGAGGAACGACTTTAGCCAGTCGCAGTCATTTTGCATAATATGAAAAACCTGATCAGCCTGTTT
This sequence comes from Candidatus Riflebacteria bacterium GWC2_50_8, assembly GCA_001787855.1. Taxonomy (GTDB): domain Bacteria; phylum Muiribacteriota; class Ozemobacteria; order Ozemobacterales; family Ozemobacteraceae; genus Rifleibacterium. The sequence continues at coordinate 8,226 of MFYY01000003.1, forward strand.
AAAAATGCGGATGTTGGCTTGTTTGTGATTCAATTGCCGGGTCAGAAAATCGTCGATGCGAATTCCTGTTTTGCCAGGATCCTTGGCTACAAAAGCCTGCAAAGCCTTTTTTCTGACTTTGCCTGGGAAAAGCATCGATATGCGCAAGGCCATTGACGGCCTGGCGGCCATGGTGAGCGGCGTTATGCGCCTCGACGTTTTCGCCGGCCGACAAGCAGGGAAGATGTGTTACAGGTTGGACAGCGCGAACTGGTCTGGTTGCTTGAAGGCCTTAAAATCAATCAGGCATCTGCTCACAAGCAACTTGTCATTTCGCATGCTTATTAAATGCAGTTTATGAGCATAAAAATCACCTGAAATCTGCAGAAAATGCTGTACTTTGAGCATGCATCGTGATATAATCAACCCCATGACACCAGCTCTTGATCAGTATTTAAACGAAGATCCCATCCTGAAACGGATGGTTGATCAGGAGCTTGAGGAAAAGGACCAGCAGATTACCCTTCTGATGTAATGCCCGCCGCGCGTGCGTCTGCCCGCACAGCATCGAAGGTCGTCGGTCGCAGCGCAAAGCGAACCTCGGGCGCCTTTGCCGTTGTGATTCGGTATCCGCGCGCGAGAAAGCCTGTTTCCAGTGTAATCTGTGTCACTTCGGTCCAGGGGATGAAGATCGGGTCGTGGCAGAACGATAGCACGATGGGCATGGCCCGCAGATAGATACCTGTCGCGTCGCTCGCGACAACGATTCCGCCGTTATAGCCAATCCAGCCGCGGAAGACCCCGTATCCCATTTTTACCTTTGGCTCGGGAAAAGGTCCGCGCCATGGATACCTTTTTGCCAGGGTTTGCCAGCCGCTCATCCGCGAGATCATGTAGACTAACGCTACCGGCAGTAGCGGCATCAGTAGTAATGGATTCACACTTGCCTCCGATGATTTGGAATTTGCCGTCGACAGATACCTTCCGATACATCGCGAAAAAACATTCGAATCAAAATTCCGTAAAACATTTATATCGTTGGCATTATGGTTCCTCTACTCTTTTATTGAGCCCGTCTCCCACCGATCAGGAATAAGTCCACAAGATTAAATTGTACCCTTCTTCGGTGGCAAAAATCTAGAACAATCTTCGAAAAAATGTTCACCAGATTAACAAGAAGACATTCAGAACCTATTTGTCACAAACTGCGGGCAGGTGGTATCATGTTTATGCAACAAATGAGATAAACCAGGATTCGTGAAGGATTTGTTGGTACGTAAATTGCGACAGGAGTTCTATTTATGAAGCTTCGAATGCTTGCTGTTTCTATATTCATTCTCGCTGGAATCTGCTCGCCGGCCTGGGCGATATATTGTACTAACTGCGGTAATAATGTTCCTGATGAATCAAAATTCTGTAACCAATGTGGTAAGACCCTTTCCGTGGTATCTCAACCGGCTAAGGAAAACCAGACAATAAATGAAGTGCCTGCGGTTGCTTCATATCCGACGGTTATTCCTGCAGCTGCGCCACAAGCTTTTCAGGTAACTTCGCACTACCTGCAGGTTGGCGGATACCGCATTTATCGCAACAGCTTTTTCTGGATCGCTGAGGTCAGTGGCAGTCGCGCCCGTGTCTGGAGCGTAAATGAAGCGCCTTATAACGAACTTGTTATGGGCTGGGTTTCGCTGTCGGAACTCGAAAAACGCTCAACTCTAAAACCTTCTACCAGCATATTCTGCGTGGAACCCCCGCCACCAACGGCCAAAATCGTCGTGGTTGAGACCAGGAGCTACTGGCAGCGCTGGGGCTTTTTCTCCGGCCCGCGTCGTGGCAGGCATGATTCTCACCATAGCCGCAGACGCTACTGATGGCGCATTCAGGGTAACGACTCTGGAACAGAGTTTCACAAGGAAAAAGCTCCAATACTGGGTGCGATTCATTTAAGCGCCTGTTCAAAGCCTGTCATTGAGGAGCGGATCGTGAATGTATATGACTTTAAAGTTCAGGACGCCAGGCATGAAGCAGTCTCATTGAACGACTACAGAGGC
>MFYY01000003.1:10303-14915 GCA_001787855.1 Candidatus Riflebacteria bacterium GWC2_50_8
CAATACGAGGGTTTAGAAAAGCTTTACAAAAAATATAAAAACCAGGGGCTCGAAATTCTGGATTTTCCGTGTAATCAGTTTCTGCAGCAGGCGCCAGGCAGCGATGAAGAAATCCTGAGTTTTTGCCAGCTGAAATACGGCGTGTCATTTAAAACATTTGCGAAAATTGAAGTCAATGGAAGCGGCGCAGATCCTTTGTTTGTATATCTTAAAGAACAGGCGCCAGTTGAGTCACAAAATGCTGATACAGGATTTTTAAAGAACTCTTTTCTAAAAATGGCCGAGCTTGTTGCCGGAAATGGCATAAAATGGAACTTTACCAAGTTTCTTATTGATCGGCAAGGCTATGTGGTTGCCCGATTTGCACCAATAGTTACCCCGGAAGAAATCGAAAGCCACATTATAAAACTGCTGAATTAACGGTCATTTTAAGACTGATATTCATTCTTTGCCGCGACTGCAATAGCAGGCGGCTGAGAAGATCGAGCGCACAGCCGGTTAGAACTCAATAACGCCTTTTTCAGGCGGATACAGGATGACGACCTTTTTGCTTTCAATGGTCGTTCCCGCTGACTTCTCATCGGTCCAGGCAAGGGTTACCTTGTTTCGCTTCCGCGTTCCCTGCAGGTAAATGGTCTGTTTTTTCGGCTTTGGTTTTGCCATGTTGAACCAGATTTCCTGCTGAACTTCATCATCAAAGTAATGGTCGTAAATCGGCAGCTCGGGATCCATTTTCGCAAGAGCCTTGATCATATCGCCTACGGTAAATTCCTTCATATCTGCTCCATTCAGCCAATATCGGCAATCTGTGATACCACTGATTTTATGGTATCACAAAGTCGGGTCGGTGTTCTGACGAGAACAACAATTTCTACTGCAGGATTCTGGTTGGCAATAAGCCGATTAGAGCCTTTGCCAGCGATGTAACAGCGAAATTTACATGGTGCATGCAGGGTGATATGGTACAGTCAGCTGATGCTGATTTGCCGATGACCTGACTCAGGGTTTTGTCGTTTGAATATAGATGAGAGGCTGATCGAGATGAAAGAGGCTACTGCGGTTCATTCTGCTGAGGGGAAAAAGCAGACGGAAGTGCGCGATTTGCAGCGTACCATTATCGAGTTGCGCGGCGAACTTGAAAAAAGAAATATTCTGATCGAAGATGCTGTTGATGCGGCCAGAAGAGATGCTGCTCAGGAAGTTTCGCAGCTGAAAGCAACTATTGGCGCACTTCGTGAAGAACTTGAGCATGCAAAAGTTTTGCGTGAGCAGGAAGCACAGCGCGCGATATCCAGCAGTCAGGATGAAACAGGCCAGCTGAAGAAGCACATTTCAGATTTGCGAACGCAACTGGAAAATCTTATGGCTGAAAAAGACTCTGCTGTACAGGCCGTACACAGTTCTTCTGCTGGTGAAATTGATCAGCTAAGGTCGATGACGGCCAAACTTCGCGAAGAACTCGAGACGGCTGGAGCAGAAAGAGACAGCGCGATACAAAAGGAGAGGATCAGGGCTGCCGGAGAAATTACGCAGCTGCACGAAACAATTGAGGCCATGCGTCAGGTAATTGAGCAACTCAAGTCTCGATGATTCATTGAAAATCTTCGAAAAGAGCAGACGATCATGAAAACACAAAATAGTGAACAGGTGAAGAAAGCGGAAAAAAAAGGTGCTGGCAGCAGTCTGGCGGCAACGGTTCGCGACCAGAGAAAACGCCTGCTTGAGGCTGAGCTGCTTCTTGATATTTCGCACCGGATTTCGACAATGGATTCGCTTGATGCGGTTCTGAAAATGCTTGTTGAGATGGCAACATCGAAGCTTAATGCTGAACGCGGCTCTCTTTTTCTAAATGACCCGAATACCAACGAGCTGTATTCACGCGTGGCGATGGGCAACTTTATGCGTGAGATTCGCATACTCAACACCAATGGCATTGCCGGCTATGTTTTTACGACGGGTGAGGGGGTTATTATTCCAGACGCCTATGCTGATCACCGCTTCAATCGCCACGTTGATGAACAGACTGGTTTTGTTACCCGCAATATTCTGTGTGTGCCGATAAAAACGGCTAAGGGCGATGTCATGGCGGTGGCGCAAATTTTGAACAAGGCGAAAGGTAAATTCACCAGAGAAGATATGCGCCTGTTTGAAGCGATGATGAGGCAGGGTGCGCCTTCATTGCAGAGCATGCAATTCATCGAGCAGATGGAGACAATTCGCCGTCAGGAACTCGAGTTCATCAATGTTGTTTCAGAAATGACCTCTGATATCAAACTTGGTTCACTGCTTCAGAATGTCATGGCCGAGGCGACCAGAATGCTTAACGCTGAGCGTTCGACGCTGTTTCTGCATGACGAGAAGACCGATGAGTTATGGTCAGAAGTCGGGCAGGGGTTGGAGTCGACCCAGATCCGGTTTCCCAGCCATGTTGGCATTGGCGGAGCGGTTTTTAAGTCAGGCAAGACGATTAATATTCCATATGCTTATGCTGATCTGCGCTTCAATCCATCATTTGACAAGAAAACCGGTTTTTTTACGCGCTCAATTCTATGCGTACCGGTTGTTAATAAATATGGCAGAACGATAGGTGTAACTCAGGTTCTCAACAAGCATGGTGGCCCTTTTTCGCAGGAAGACGAAGCGCGCTTGCGCGCATTTACCGCGCAGGTATCGATTGCGCTGGAAAATGCGAAATTGTTCGCAGACGTTCAGTCGATGAAGAATTACAACGAAGCCATGCTTGAGTCGATGTCCAACGGCCTTATCACGCTTGATGCCTCAGGCCGAATTGCTACCTGCAACGCCGCCTGTTCGCGCATTCTGAAAGTTTCTGCTGACTCCATTATCAACAAGAAAGCTGCTGATTTTTTTGTCGATGAAAATAAATGGGTGATGGAAAAGCTGCACATCGTCATGGAAAGCGGGGAGCAGCAAACCTCTGTAGACGCGCCAATAAGGGTTGGTGCCGAAATGCTGTCGGTTAATCTGACAGTGCAGTCTTTGCTGAACATGGATCAGAAACGCATCGGCTCGATGATTATCATTGAGGATATCAGCAAAGAGAAGCGCCTGAAATCAACAATGTCGCGCTACATGGACCCGGCGATTGCCGACCGTCTTGTGGCTTCCGGCACTGAGATTCTTGGCGGAACGAATGTTGAATGTACTGTGCTTTTTTCTGACATACGCGGCTTTACCACGCTAACTGAGCAGCTCGGCCCGCAGGGTACCGTCGCTTTGCTCAACGAGTATTTTACGCTCATGGTTGATTGCATTCAGCAGGAAAGTGGCATGCTCGACAAGTTTATTGGCGATGCCATTATGGCCGCGTTCGGGATTCCGGTTCCCCACGAAGATGATGCCGACCGCTCAGTTCGGGCTTCTATCGCAATGATAGAGGCTCTCAATAAATGGAATCGCCTGCGGATATCTGAAGGCAGACTTCCTGTTAATATCGGTATTGGCCTGAATACTGACACTGTTGTTTCGGGCAATATTGGGTCCAGCAAGCGCATGGATTTCACTATCATCGGCGATGGTGTCAATCTGGCTGCCCGCCTCGAATCAGCCTGCAAACAGTATGGCACCAAAATTCTGATAAGTGAATTCACCATGCGCAAGGTGAAGGGAACTTATCGCCAGCGTGAGATAGACCTGGTGGTGGTCAAAGGCAAGACGCAGCCGGTGGCGATTTATGAGATCATGGCTTATCACAACCGCGAGAGCTTTCCGGGCCTTGGTGAGGTGCTGGGCATGTTTAAAGATGGCCTGGCAGCTTATCGTGCTCGCAAGTGGGATGCGGCGACTCGTCTGTTTACCGATTGCCTGGCCATCAATCCCAACGACAAGCCCAGCAAGATTTACATCGAACGCGCCGAATTTCTTAAAAGAAACCCACCACCCGAAGACTGGGCCGGAGTCTGGGTGATGGAATCGAAATAATTGTTACGGGCAACTTTTCGCGGGAACACTCTTGAAACGCTGATGAATCTGGGAGTTCCTGAAAAGAGGGTTTGCTGCGTACAAGATATTCAGACATTCCTTCTAAACTGATCAACAAGTGTGGTATTTTACTGTCTGAGGATCCTGATTCTGGTGCATGGCAATTTTTAAGTAATGGAGCTGTTTTCAATGGCCAAAACGAAATCTAAGTCTGCTGAAAAGTCAACGATCTCCCAAGCCCGCGAGGATAAGCGTGGTGAAATCAAGGACAAACATGAGAAACTCTGGAAGTTGATGGAGGACTCATATCTTGAGAACGATGTAAAATCTCTGCAGAGGTCTTTTGCGGATCATCTCGAGTATTCTCAGGCCAAGAACAGATATATTGCAACCCGGCATGATCTCTATCAATGCATGGCTTACTCTATTCGAGACCGACTGATGGAACGCTGGAACGACACGATGAACACTTATTACGAAGATAACGTCAAGCGTGTCTATTACCTTTCACTTGAATATTTAATGGGTCGAACACTTGGCAACAGTCTGGTAAATCTTGGCATCACAGGTGAGGCTGGCAAGGCTTTGTCAGAGCTGGGTCACAGTCTGGAAGACCTGCGCGAGCTCGAACCGGATGCCGGCCTGGGCAACGGCGGTCTTGGTCGCCTTG
>MFYY01000004.1:0-2778 GCA_001787855.1 Candidatus Riflebacteria bacterium GWC2_50_8
CCGCCGGGTGCGCCAGGGTTGAGCGAAACGCAGAATTCAACGTTCTCGGCGCCATGTGAACCGGGATTGCATGCGGTGAGCTCTGCCGTAAATCGGGAAGAGTTAAAACCCAGATCAGCCATTTCGGCAGAAACCAGCTTGTCCAGCTTCTTTGCCATGCTGGCGCGCTCTGTGCTGATTGTTTTTATCAGCTGGTTAAAATGCGACTCAACAGCCTCAAGCTCTTTTTTAAGGCGTTCTCTGGTCGAGTCGGGCGCAAAAAGTTCAGAAAGTTCTTCGTTGACGCGTTCTCTAAGAGTGAACAGGCCAGGAAAGTCGGTTGCATGCTTTCGGCAGACTCGCGACATCTCTGACAAACGAGATTGTATCTGATAAAGCTTTTCGGGGTCGAGTGCCGTGTTGTCGGCCAGTGTCTCCAGGTCGGTTTCCAGTGCCTTCAGCTCGTAATACGCGCCATTAAGCCGATGATAAAGCTCATCGATTGTCTTGTCATACTGGCTGATTCGTTTTAGATTGTCTGAGGCTTTGAATATCTGTGATGTTGCTCCTGCGCTTTCCTCACTGCCAGAAAGCAGTGTGCCGGCAGTCTGCAGGCTGCTTATGATCTGTTCGGCATGACTCAGTCTTTTAAGCTCTTCTTTGAGTTCTTCTTCTTCATTCGGGTTGCTGAGGTTCATTGTGGTCAGATCCTGCAGAATCGCCTGCAGCTCGTTAATGCGCGCTGCCGAATGTTGCTGGCGGGTTTCCAGTTCCTGCAGTTTCTGTTGCAGTTTCTGTCGCTGCACGTAAACCGACTGCAGCGTTGTCAGGCTTTGTTTGAACGCCGCGCTGCCGGTGCGGTCGAGAAGTCCACGCTGAATCTCAGGTTCGAGCAGAGTCTGGTGCTCGTTCTGGCCGTGTATTTCGGTCAGATAAGGGCCGATCTGCTTTAAAAAGGCGGCAGTGGTCAAAATTCCGTTCACCAGCACGCGCCCATTGCCCTCTTCTTTAAAGGTTCTGGTGATCGAAAGCGTGTGCGGATCTTCTTCGTTATGAAACCCGGATTCTTCTAAGAGTCTCGCCAGTTCAGGGAGTCCGGAAATGTTAAACTCAGCCTGAATTCGGGCAGTTGTCTGGCCAGGAAGCACAAGCCCGCTGCGTGCCTTTTTCCCGAGCAGAAGTTTGACGGCTTCAAGCAGAATGCTCTTGCCGGCTCCGGTTTCTCCGGTAATAACATTCAGGCCACGCGAAAACTTCAGCGAGGCATTTTGCATAAAAAGAAAGTTTTCGAGCAGAATTTCTGTGATCATAGTCGGCGATGGCTCTAGTAAATGCTCCGTGAAATGCCGGGCTGTCCCGGTGTCCAGAAGATTTTGCGCAGGCTGGTCGCCGCGCTGTCATTTCTGCTGGCTGCGATCTGCTTTAGTGTGTCTTTTATCGACCGATTGCTCTGAACAGTTTTGCTGTTTCGGCGCAAAGCGTTTATTTGCGTAGGATTCGGCGGAGCAACAAGCGAAACCTGCTGTGCCGGGCGTGGCGCCGCGGCAACGACAATCGGCGGTGTTTCTACCGGCTCCGAGCCATTAACCGCATAGTTCATGGTTGCCATTTTTGTGCCAGGATAATAGAAGGCAAGGACCTGACGCGCATTGTAGCCGATCGCTGCCATGCCGATGGCGCCATCCTGACACATGCCAACACGATGGCCAAAACTTTTGTGTGTAGCTTTCTTCGACTGCGCGTTCATTTTTGAGATTGTAATACTTGTCTGAGGTTTTGGCAGTTTCTCGGTCTTCTGATTCTGCTTGATCAGCTTGCCATATTGGCAAAAAGGCTTTTGCCCCGATACTCCATCATAATGCCCGAGAAGATAAGGTACTGGCGAACCCTTCCAGGCAGCTCTGCTGTCGATGATATAGCCGCCGCAGTTAGAGTGGTAGACAGTGTTTGCGGGTTCACTTCCATAGATCAGAATTTTGCCGTTTGTTTCCTTGACCGCCTTTGTCGCGAGTTTGATTTCGCGGGCTATGCCGCTGTAAACCTGGCAATGCACCTTGTCGCAGAGTTGAAAATTTTCGCTGCCAGAATGGCGCTTCAGGTTGCGAACGGCGTAAGTGCGGGCAGCAATCGTCTGAGCCTGCTGAGCGGCATCGGGCGCCCGGTTGTAAATCTCAGACGGCACTACTGACTTCAGATAGTCTTCGATGTCTACTATGTTGACTCCGCGCAGGCCGCCCTTTTGCGGGGAAACTGCGAGCGATCCTCGGTAAGAATATGATTTTTTGCCGCCGGACGATACCTTGAGATTTATCGGTGGCCTGCCGACTGGCGAGAAAAGCAGCTCATTGCTGAAATAATAGAGGCTTTTGCGCTCATCAACAGCCACTTTCATTTTGCCGCCTTTCATGGCGGAAATTACAATCTGAGCAGCTTTTCCCGAGTAAACCGACTGTTTTTTCTTTTCATCAAAAATCTCGATAAATCCGGTGCTGGGTTCAATTTTCCAGGTGGTTGGCAACCCTTGAGACACCAGTCCGATTCTGATGTTGCGATCTGCATTGAGGCAGGAGCTCTGTGCATACGCTTGTGAGATCAACAAAACAAAAAGGAAGCATAATAATAATCTTATATTAGAATTCATGGATGGATTCTAACCCGGAACGCTGGCAAGGTCAATACCCCGTGCACAGAATTGCAGATTTTGACGATTGCTTATTTTCCTGACATTAGTGCAGGCAAGCGCTGAAGCGCGGCTATTAATCAAAATTGACGCGGAGCCGGGTGTTAGTTTCTGGCTGG
>MFYY01000004.1:2789-9092 GCA_001787855.1 Candidatus Riflebacteria bacterium GWC2_50_8
TGTAGCCAAGATCGTTAATGGCCTGTAAAACCGGTTCGGGGCGGAAATCGCCATAAATCTCGGCCCGCTTTTCTGCAAGCAATACCATGGCATTGCTGACGCCTTCTATTTCCATTATTGCTTCTTTAACGGCATTTGCACAGTTGTTGCATGACATTCCTTCAACGCTGATTACCAGTTTGGGAAGGGCAGGGGCAGCACTGCAACTGCTGCAGCAGGTCGTGGCAGTTCGACTTTTGTACCAGCTGAACGCAAGTATAATAATCATAAATGCTGCGCTCACTGTTTCAAACAGGCTCAAAGTAACGTGACAGGCCGGCTGAAAGGAAGATAGAAGGCCAGTTGAAAAGTTCTGGTTGAGGTAGTCAAAGGCGATGCCGCCGGCCAGCGATCCCAACATGACGGTGGCAATGTAAATTATCGCTGATGTGCGCCCGAGGATCTTGAATACGACAGAAATAGCGGCGGCGTTAGTGGCCGGGCCACTGATCAGAAAAACAAAGGCAGCACCGGGTGAGACGCCCATGTGCATAAAGCCAAGAGCAATCGGAATCGAAGAAGTTGAGCAGACGTAGATTGGTATGCCTATTGCCAGCATTAACAGCATTGTCAGATAGTAATTGCCGATATACTGGCTTATGAAGTCGGAAGATATAAATGTTGAAATCAGTCCGGCAATAATAATGCCCACGATAAGAGCGCGGGCAATCTCGCCAGGCAGGGTGATAAACCCGTAGGCAATTGCAGCTTTGCACTTTTGCAGGAAACTGAGTTTTTCGTCGGGTGTCTCCTGTCGCTTACTTTGCTGGTTGGGAGTGTCTTCATCTATAAAGGAAACCAGAAGCCCCCCGATGATACCGGTTATCAATGCGGCCAATGGTCTGAACCATGCGAAAAAAGGCCCCAGCAGGCCATAGGTCGCAAGAATTGAATCTACACCGGTTTGTGGGGTAGAAATAAGAAATGAGGTGGTGGCTCCTTTATTGGCGCCATGTTTGCGCAGAGATGCTGCAACCGGGATTACCCCGCATGAACATAGAGGCAATGGCACGCCAAGCAGTGTCGCCTTGATTATCGAGCCATATCTGCTGCCGCCAAGGTGCTTTTCAACCCAGCGCGGCGAGATCATCACCGACAATATGCCAGAGATAAAAAAGCCGAGAATCAGGTAGGGAGCCATCTGGCCTGTTACTGACCAGCAGGCCTGAAGAAGCGTTATCAAGTGTTGCATTTGCTTTTACATCCTGAATTATAGTTCACTTAGAATATATTTACCGGCGTGTAAAAAAGCAAATAAAAAGCCCACAAACGAAAAGCGCAAGAGCGAAGCGTCGCTCTTGCGCTTATAATAAGCCTCTTAGCCGGCGAAGTTCCTATTTGTGCAGACGGTTAACTCGCTGCAACAAGTCGCTGGCGCGTGTGTCGTTTGGGTCTTTGGCCAGCATTTCTTCGCACAGGGCCTTGGCTGCAGGCAAATCGCCAAGCTGAAAGTTCGCCTCGGCGACAGCAAGCTGAATGCGTCGCTCAGTTGGGTATTTGCTGCGCACCTGTTCGAGATACAATATTGCATCAGCGCCTTCGCCAATGTAGTAACAGGCTTTAAAGTATTTGAGCAGGGTGTCGGCATCACGGTCTTTGACATCAAGAGCCTGTTTGAAAGCGTCTTTTGCTCTCGCCCAGCGTCGATTCTCAGTAGCATTTTCGCCGAGCAGCAAAAGAGCGTCGTGATATGCCGGCGCGATTTCGAGGGCTTTACGAAGAGCTTCACGACCTTCCGGGCCTTTGTTCTGCGCGAAAAGAGTTCTCGCTTCTTTGTAAAGAGCAACAGCCTGTTCGGGCACTTCGACTTTGCTGACTGGAGATGGTTTGTCTGACTGAATAACCGGGACATCGGTCGCGTCGGGTGCCGTTGCCGCTGCTGATGTTTCCGTGGCAACTGGAGAATCAGAAACCGGAATTTTTTCAACGCCAGCATCGCTCCGTTTGAACGGTTCGAAGGAAGGTGAAGAGCCTTGTATTCCGGCGATTACACTGTTGATTTCCTGATGAAAGGCGGCGGCTTCTGATGAAGTTGCCGCGGCAGGTGCCGCCATAAGCGAGCGTTTGTACATGCTGATTTTCGCTGCAGGCTTATCGGCCGGCATCGCAGCAGCACGTTCGGCAAGCCTGCGTGCAAAGTCGAGACCGTTGGGCGAAGCGTCGCTTGCCGACTGGCTTTGCGCAGATTCGATGCCGGCGTTATCATAACTCAGCTTAAAGCTGACAGTCAGATCAGTGATGCCGCTCTTATTTTTGGCAATCTCAGTAACGCTGGCAGAAAAACTTACATCACCAATTTTGATATTGCCGATCTGCTGGTCTTTGCTGATTTTGCCGGCAACAACTGGAGTGGTATCTGAGCTGGCAACAACCTGATCACCCTGTTTTGCCTGAATCTTGAAAGAAATCTGCTTGAGAGCACCGGTTTCTCCCTTTGACTGCCAGCTTTCGACAAATACAATTTCAAAATCGTGCATTTTGCCGTTAAACGGAACTTTGTCAGCAAACACTGCCGAATTCGGATGCGGATCATAGCTGAACATGCGCACAAGCGTCTGTTCGACATTTCCCGCAAGAAGTGCTGCCGAGCTGATGATAATAAAACCTACGACCAGAACGCAAAGCCTTATCACTCTATGCATGAAGAACCCCCGAAATTTACTTTTCGATAGATCAAAAGTTACTGATAGTTCCGCCCGAATTATTTACTTCTTTGCCACTGTTGCCTTTAAAGCTGTTTCTGCCCATTTTGACGCTGGCTTTGCGGCCACGAACGGTGATGCCATTTTTGCGGTTGTTTTCGATAACATTGTTGCTGATTGCAGCAGGCTGTGCGTCCCAGACGTCGATGCCGGCCATGGCATTGTCTCTGAATGTGTTGCCATCTATATTGCCCCCGCCATCCTGATAGATCAGCATGCCATTTTCATTGTTACCTGTGATGGTATTGCGGGTAAATTCAGGCGAAGCACGGTCTTTGATACCAACCCCTGATTTGCCGCTCTGGGTGATGGTGTTGTCAGAGGCCCTGGCCCTGGTAGGGCCGCTGAACCAGATGCCATAAATTGCGCAGCCACTGATGCGGTTGCCGATAATCGCCGGATTGCCGCCAGATACTGTGATTCCCATGGCCTTTGAGCCATTGATGGTATTGCTTTGAATTGTCGGATTTCCGCCGCTGATCTCTATCGCGGCGACCCAGTCGGGTGACTTGCCCGGCGTGGCGTTAGAGACTATGCAGCCGCTGACCTCTTTGCTGCCAGCAATTATGAGGACAGTGGGGGCCTTTGAGCCTGAGTTGTTAGTAAGTGTAAGGCCGCTGATTTTGCCGCCCCCCGATAAAGTCATGGTCGGGCCGCGGGAAGAGTTGATCACGCATTTTGCCGCCGCTTCGCCTTGAATGCTGACATTACCGTTCAGCACCAGTGTTTCGTTATAGCTGCCGGCCTGTACTTTTACTGTAGCGCCATCTTTGGCCGCTTTCAGGGCGTCAGAAATTGTTTTGTAATTGCCCTGCGGCCCGACTGTAAGTTCGCTCGCGGCCAGTGCCGCTGCTTTGGCTGCAGCTTCTGCCTCGGCCTGCGCCTGGTTGCGTGCTTCAGTTATTCGCGACTGCATTTGTGCTGCCTGTTGATTCTCAGGGTGTAGTTGCCTGGCTGAATTGGCTGTTCTGGCGGCATTGTCAAAATCCTTCTGCGCCAGAAATTTTTCGGATTCGGCGAGAATTTTGGCTGCCGCCGCCGCTCGATATGAGCCTGCTTTCGTCTTTTCGCCAAGAGATTCGAGATTCTGCAGGAGTGTCTGCAGATTGCCGGCCTGTTGCAGCAGCTGGTTGCCGTTGACTATCTGTTCAATCTCAGTCGAATACTGTTCTAGACGTGGGTCAACTTTTGGCGCTTTCTGTTCGGTATCAAGTTTTATCAATGCTTGTTCGAGATCCTTCAGCTGCGCATCTTTGCCGAGTCCTGGCAGCTTGTAAAGCTGTTTAAGCATTGCCAGAGACTCTTCAGCGGATTTTTCACTGGTCGTATTGATAGCCTTAACATAGCTGTCGCGAGTAAGGCTGATCATGGCGGTTTTTTTGTCTTTCTGGTCCCAGCTGTCATAACTGTCGAGTGCATCGATTACTGGAGAGATGTCTTTGCCTGGTTTAAAACTCTTTATGCGTGTTTCGGCTGTAGCCAACTTTGATTCTGCAAGTGTTGCCAGCTCTTTGCTGATATTTAAGACGGTATCTTTATCGAATGTCTGCAAAACTTTGAGAATCCGCTCAGCTTCGCTTGCGTTCTCGGCCTTCTGAAGCCTGTCGCGAATTTTGCCGACGGCTTCGCGCAGCAGATTGGCGGTGTCATAGTCTGAATCAAGCTTTTTTATCTCTTCAAACAGTTTTAGAGCCTCACTAACGCCAGCTGACTGAGGGTTGTTGGCAAATTTTCTTATGCCGGCGGCATGCGTGTCAACGGCACGTTTCGTCGCGGCCAGTTTTGCTTTTTCGGCCAGTCGGTTTTCTAACGCGCTCAGCTCAGCCTGATAGCTGGTATTGTCCTGATAAAGGAGTTTAAGCTCAGCGGCAAGAGAGATAGCCTGATCTGGCGCTGAACTCTCAAGCTTTTTCAGCTCGTCATTACAGCGGGTGAGCAGGTGTTGCTCAAGCTTGCCAGCGGCATCAGCACCTGCAAATCCGAATACGTCGGCAATAGACTGCCTTATTCTGGCAACATCAGCTGGTATTCTGGCCTTCTTTATCTCGGTGTAGACAGTGTTGATGGCTGCGGCCATCCGCTCATCCTCTTGTTTCTTTTCTTCGGCTGCTCTGCGCTCTTCTTCCTGGCGAATGCGTGATTCAATCTGGGTTTTGACGTCGTCAAGCCCGGTTGCGCCTGGCTTGATCTGAATACATATCTGCAGGGTTTTGAGCGCCTCTGCCGGGGATTTTTCAATGAGTTCAGAGGTTTTGCTGAAATATTTCTGATAAAGATCGTCACGATTCTTTTCGATCAGATCTGCAGAATCAGCATAGGCTGCGAGCTTGTCGAACTGCTGCAGAATTTCTTCGACCGCTGCCGGCGGAACTATCGACTTGATCTGACTGGCAACAGAGGCGGCGAGCTCGTCGCGTTCCACTTTGAGCTCTTCTGATGAACGCATGCTGGCAAGACTTTCTTCAGCCAGCTTAACCTTGGTTTCCAGACCTGGCAGGATCGGGCAGGTCAGTTTCGCCGAATTAAAAAGCTCGATGGCTTTTTGAGGATTGTTGACAATCCAGTTATCGGCCTCTTTGGCGATTTTGTCGCCAAGCCGGCGGCTGAATTCGTCTGCCGCAGCCGGGTCGCCCAGTTCCTGCACCTTCATTATCTGCTGGCAGATAAGATCTGGTTTCTGGCCGGGAACAAAATTCTCGATCGCCGAATCAAGAGCCGTCTTGAGCGTGCTGAGCATGGTCGCCTGGGCGAGTTCCTGCTCGCGTTCTTTCGCGCGTTTATCAGCATTTTCGATGAGCGCTTTCAGGCCCTCTTTGTCAGGAAAATACATCTGCAGATCCTGATAGTATGCCAGTGATTTTTGCGGGTTATTGTTCAGGGTCTGCTCGCCGAGGTTGATGAAGCGCGCCTGCCATGCGCTGGCAATGTCTGCGCTGGTACTGGCCATGCCGAGACTCTCAAGCTCTTTCATGACCGCCTGAAGTTCGCGTGTACCAGAAGCCGGTTCGAGCTTGTCAACGAGCGCAAGAGCCTGCTTGTTAAGTGTGTCGATCCGGTTGCGCAGCCGGTCATATTTTTCTTTTTCCTGCTGCAGGCGGGAAAGCGTCAAAGCCGCTTTCGGGTTGGTCGGATCGAGTGCGATCGCCTGGCCGAAAAGTTTGATGGCAGTGTCAAAGTCTTTAGTGTTCTCAGCTGTCTCTGCGCTCTCAATCAGGGCCAGAGTAAGCTTTTGCCGGATTTCCGGCGCATATTTTCGCCCTTCGTCGCTGCTGGAAAATTCGTCAAGCTGGCGGCGTGCCTCTTCAAAATTGCGGCTGGCAATCAATTCTCCTATTGCCGCAACCCTTGCTGTGCCTGTTTTGCCGCCGCTCATGCCGTAGTAAATGCCAACGCCGCCGGCTCCCAGTAGTAGGGCCAGCGCAGCAGGCAACATATATTTTTTCCCGCCAGATGGCTGATCTGACGCCTTTACCAGGCCTGAAAGCGATGAAATTCCCGAGCGTGACGTCGAACGCCTGCCGGTAGTTGAGTGTGGCAGCGATTCAGGTGCGTGCTCGCTCAG
>MFYY01000005.1 GCA_001787855.1 Candidatus Riflebacteria bacterium GWC2_50_8
GAAACCTACAGAATAGCTTTTACTAACCCGGATGGTGGCGGCTATGCACTCTATCAAAACGGTTTCTGGGAAAAATACCACACCCGCAGCCCTGTCAGATCCATTGCCCAGTCTGACTTTGTAATTTTTCTGGCGATGCCTGAAGGTGTATTTTACCTGCCCGAGTAATTTATTTTTCGATTCATAAAAAGTCAGGATTCTGCCGAATCTTATTAAAGAGAATCCTGATGATAAACAAACGATTTCTGATAATAGTTGCGATTTTGTGCGTTGTCTTTTTTGCTGGTTCTGAAGCCTATATGGCCAGCAGCGAAGACGACCGGATTATGCACAGTCCTATTGCACCGATATACGGCCGCAAGTCCGAAGCCAATTTTTATTCAATGCTCAACAATTCAGGGCGTGAATATCGCGGCTGGTTGAAGGACGGGCGCAACTATCTGGCACGTCGGGAATATGAACAGGCAATATGGGCTTTCAGAAAAGCAATCAAGCTGCAGCCCGCAGCTGAAGAAGCCAGGTTTTTGCTGGCATGGACATACGAAAAACGAGGTCTTGAAGGCCTGCCCGGAGATTCTACCGACTGGGATTCGCTTGCCATAAGAGAATATACGGCTGCGATCGAACTAGCCGATCATCTGCCCTCGCGCTTCAATCTCGCGCTTCTGCATCGCAGACACGACAGATTCAGTGAAGCCAGACGCCATCTTGAGCACATCGTGCTGCTGGATACCAGGTCTTCTCTGGCAAAACGAGCCAGCAGCGAACTTTCGGCACTATTTGCGCAGGATATGCGGCCACGCAGTATCTCAACCACTTTCAGAGACAGCAACAATGAATAAACGCAGAGCAATCAAAACCGCGTTTCTCACTGCCGCGCTCTGCCTGGCAGGCCTTTCGCTGAGCAACATCCACATCAGCGCCAGCAATGACAGCGTTGAAGATCGACTTTATGAAAAAGTCAAAATCGCAGCCGAAAAGGGTAAGATCAAAGACGCAAAAGAAGACATTCAGCGCGTGCTCAGGTTGAACCCGGGGCATATTGGTGCATTGTTTCATGCCGGACTCTATTCGTATGAATCCGGAAAGCTTGAGAATGCCGAAAAATTCTTTAAAAGAGTCGAAAACAACGCGGAATTCGGCGCCAAAGCTCGGCGTTATCTCGCCGATATGCGCATGGCCCGGTATCGAAAACGCTTCAAGGAAACCCTGGACATCCATATTACCGGCGAATCTTATGAACCGGCACTCAAGCTTTGCGAAGAAGCTCTCAGCGAAATGCCTGACAATGATGAAATTATCTTTACCGCAGCCTTCTCGGCGTCAATGCTGAGTCTTCAGGCAAAAGCCGAGCATTATGCCAAAAGCTTCAGCGAAAAATCCACGGACAAAACTTTGTCAGCAGAACTCAGCGCATTTGTTGACGCCTGGTTCTCGCATCCCTACGACCCTGAGATTGCACTTGAAAAGCTGCTGTCCCTTTCCAGCCGCAGACTGATAACAGCTCCGGTTAAAAAGCGGATCAAAGAGCTCATTCTGAAGCTTCGCCTGAACGATAAATTCGAAGAATTCATTCGACGGGAAATGACGGTTCCGGGTGCCGATGTAAATAGCCTGCAACGGGAGCTGATAAGCTTTCTGATCGATCAGCGGCAATATGAAAAAGCTTTGCAGCTGGTTAACAGCCGGCCAATTGACTCGCTCGACGACAACCTGATCTATATCAGAATTCTTGGCGAAACCGCCCAGGAAAAGAAGGCAATGACAGCCACCCGCCAGTTGCTGACCGTATATCCTAACGAACTGCGCCTCTATGAAGCCTGGATAAACTCCTGGCTCATGGCATTTGGCCGACTGCAGGCCATTCCGTCTGGACAGGACGATGGCGGCAAAGATATCAGCGAGATGGCTGACGAAATAGTCGCCAAACTCAAGCCAGGGCACCTGATTACCATGAATCCCGAGTTGTTGCTGAACATTTTGCGCGTAGCGGTAATTCTTGACAACCAGCCTCAGGTCAAGCTGATCGCCCCTGAAGCAGCTAAAATCAACTTTGATGAAAAGCTTGCGGCACTGCTGATGGAAAGTGTTGATGAATTTATCGTCAACGAGGCAACCGGGGTCGCGGTAGACCTGTTGGAAAGTGCAAGAAATCAGCGGCCAGACGACCACAATCTGCATATCAAGCTGGCAGAAGTCCATCTGGCAACGAATCCAGAGATATCGGCAAAGATTCTCGAATCGCTTCTGGCTGAGAAGCCTGATATTCTGCGGGCTTTTCTACTGTGGACCGACAGCCTGAATCTTATCGGTCGCGCAAAAGACGCAGAAGATGCCATTTTAAAAAGACTTGAAGAACCTGGCATGAACGAACTGGTTAGACGCCAGCTCAGCGCCAGGCTCGAAGTTCTGCGCATGCAGAACACTGGTGAGACCAATTATCAGGAGGAAGAACCGACCGACGAGCCAATACCAGTTGCTAATTTTTAAGACAGATAAGTTCAGAAGACAGGAAGGAGAAAGCATGCTCATCGAAATTTTCACCAATGGAAGCGTTCTGATCGACGGTCAGGACAGCGAAAGCTATCGCGCTGAAGAGGTTCTCTACGACTACCTGGTCAATCCGGCCGGCTTCAAAGTTCATAACAAAAAAACCAGCAAAAAAGCCGCATAAAAACAATAAAACCGCCGTATTCTCAGAGAATACGGCGGTTTTATTGTTTTAGAAATTAAATGCCAGGTCAAAGAAGCAGCGAACTTCTTCTGAATTCAGTAATCCAGTTTATTTGTCTGCTTCTGGTGAATTCAGATCATCAGTAGAGTTTGTGCCGTTTTTTGCCGCGGTGCGGTCAACAACGTATTTATTAAGCAGTTCCCAGATGTTATTTCCGCTGGTGAGCTCAATAACGCGCTCAAAAAGACTTCTGGCCTCTTCCGCTCTGCCAAGCTTTTCAAGAAGCTCACCCTTGGTGCATAATGCCGGCGGATAATCAGGGTCAGACGACAGAACCTTTTCGATCTCGTTAAGGCCCTCTTCGTATTTTCCCAGCTGCAAAAGCGCATCACAATAGTTGTTTCTCGCCTTTGAGTCATTATCGCGCATACTGAGAGTAACCGCCCACTCTTCTGCTGCCACTTTAAAATCGCTGCTGTCATAGCTGGCATTGGCAAGATTATAGTGGTAATCGGGATCTTTGGGATTGAGTTCAATAGCCTTTTTGAATTCAGAGATGGCACTGCGCAGGTCACCGGCAGCCTGGTGGGAAAGTCCCAGATAGTGATGGGTGTCGGCAGCATCCGGGTTGATGCGAACAGCCTCATTCAAAGCTTTTATTGCTTCGCGATAGAACTGCTTCTGATAATGGTGATAGCCAATATTGAAATAGGCGTGATCGAAGTCTGGCTTGACCTTGATAGCTTCGTGCCAGAAATGCACTGCCTTTTCGTGTTGATCGAGTTTGTAATAGGTATTACCAAGGTTATACAAAGCCTTGTAATAAGTCGGATCTATTTTCAGAGCCGCCTGATACTGTTCAATGGCCTTGTCGTATTCAGTAGTGCGAAAATAGAGATTGCCCAGTTCTTTGAAATTTTCAGGGTTCTGGGGTTCAGCCTTGATCAGTTCAGTAAGTTGTTCCAATGTTTTTTCCATGTGTTATCTCGCTGGATATAGTTATAGATTTCCCGGCAGGGATAAATTTTTCATTTTTTAGGGACAGGGTCATTGTCTTTATGGTACAAAAATCCACAGCCATTTTAAACCAAAGCAGACTACTGTGCAATAGTGAAAGTCCAATAATGTATATTTTCTTACGGCATTCAGAGAGCAGAGAGGCGCGAAGCACTGTGCACTCTGTTCACCGTGCGTAACCAAAGCACTTTGCGAAACGCCAAAAAGAGCAGCAGGAGAAGAAAAATGACCGACAGTAAGATCGAAAAGCAGGCACTCACCGAGGCACGAAACCCTCGTACGATGTATATAGACCGTGTTTCGACGCGGGAAGCGGTTAAACTTTTCATAAACGAAGACATGGCAGTTTTTAAAGCCGTTGAAGCGTGCAACGAGAGTATCGCCCAGACAGTCGAACTTGTTCTGGCGGCGTTCAGAAAGGGAGGCCGGCTTATCTACACTGGCGCAGGCACTTCGGGGCGCCTTGGCGTTCTCGATGCTTCAGAATGTCCGCCAACTTTTGGTGTGAGTCCAGAAATGGTCATGGCTTTGATTGCCGGGGGGCAAAAAGCGGTTACCAACGCGGTTGAAGGGGCGGAGGACAATGTGGATGCCGGCCGCCAGGATCTTGAATCGATAAAATTCAGCAAAAATGATATTCTCATCGGCATTACCGCCTCAGGCACAACGCCATATGTCACAGGCGCTCTTGATTACGCAAGATCGCTTGGCGCGGCAACCGCTCTGCTTACCTGTAACCCATACGGCGAGCTTCCGCAGACTGACGTATTAATCAATCCTGCGGTCGGGCCAGAAGTGATTACCGGCTCGACCCGTCTTAAAAGCGGGACGGCCTGCAAGATGGTGCTCAATATGATTTCGAGCATCAGCATGATCAGAATGGGCAAGGTATTCGAAAACCTCATGGTAGACCTGACGGCCACCAATATAAAACTGCGCAAGCGTGCCATACGCATCGTCATGGAAGGCGGCAGAGTGCCCAATTATATTGCTGAGGCAAAGCTTCAGGACGCAGATGGCGATGTCAAACTGGCAATACTCCTGGCCCGCAGCGATCTTGCAGTCGAACAGGCCCGCATAAAGCTTGATCAGGCCGGCCGTGTTCTCTACAAAGCACTTGGAGAAATCGATCATGAATAGACATTATTTTTTACTGGCAATATCACTTCTGGCTGTGTTTATGGGTGTTAGCGTAACAGGCGCGGCAAAGGCGCCATCAGTCAAAATCAGAGTCGCACAGTATGACAAAAAACTTGCTTTTGTTATGCCAGAAGGCGGCAAGTGGCTCAGCGGAAGCAGGAATGGCAAAGTCGTTCCCGGCAAAGAATACAGGATAGAAGGCAGAATGACTGCACCAGCAGTGCGTCGCCACCATCTCATGGTTGGCTCCGCCGGCATAAACAAGCCAGAACTGCTGGCAGAAGTCGAAGGCCGCTTCACAAAGTTCACCACTCATCGCTTTACTGCCGGCAATGAGCCGTCACCGGGATTTCCAGACAACCGCATAATCTATGTCGGCGTAGGGATTTTCGATGACGAAGCAAAAGCCAAAGAACAACAGAACAAGTTGGCTGCCGACGGCATTTCGAGCTGGATATTTTACGAGAATATCAAGCCGGCACAGGGCAAACTGGCCCTTTACCTCGGCAAAAAGAAGCTTCTTGAAAGCGACAACTCCTTTGAGCTGAGTCCTGACGCTTCTACCACTCTTAAAAAGGCTGAATTTGCCAGGGGATTTGGCTGGCATGGCTTTGAAGACCGGCATTTTGCCGGACACATTTTTGTCGGCTGGGGTTGTGAAAATGTTATCGACTGCGTTGAGCAGACCGATCTTGAGGCGTTGATCGTCGGCATAGTTCCGTCGGAGATATCATCAAAAGCTCCGACAGCCGCTTTACAGGCACAGGCGGTTGCGGCACGCGGCGAAATGCTGTCAAAACGCGGCACGCGCCACTTTAACGAAGGCTGCGAGTTTTGCTCTGAGCAGCATTGTCAGGTCTATAAAGGCCTGCAGTCAGTAGACAAGTTCATAGATACCAGCATAAAAGATACCCGTGGGATAATTCTCGAGAATCATGAGGGCGGAATTCTCGACGCCGTCTATGCTGCCAATTGCGGTGGTCACAGCTCAGCTAATCACCAGATCTGGGTTTCGAACCCAGACAAGCATCTGCAGGGCGTCTACGACACCAAAGAGCCGTTAAAACTTGATTTAACTGATCACAAGCAGGCCGAAGACTTCATTCGCAACCCGCCGGAAACATGGTGTTCTCTGCCGGGCGTTGAAGGCGCCGACAAGTTCAGATGGCAGAAGACGTTGAATGAGGCCGACTGGAAAAAGGTTGAAGCAGCTGCTGAAGTTGGTCGTATCAGCAATATTGACGCGTTTATCAGAGAAATCAGCGGGCGCATTATCAGCATAAAAATTACCGGCAGCACCGGTAACAAAACGGTTCTGCGCGAACTGGCTATCAGAAAACTTTTTGGCATGCTGCGCAGTTCGAATTTTGTCGTCGCATGGAAGCGAGATAAAGAAGGCTTCATAGTTGGCGCAGATTTTATCGGCGCCGGCTGGGGTCACGGTGTCGGCATGTGCCAGACCGGTGCCCAGAGCATGGCTAAGGCCGGGCACAGTTTTGCCGAAATTCTGCTGCATTATTATCCCGGCGCTCAACTGAAAAAGCTCTATTGATTAGCATCAGGGGTATAGGAATAACCCCCTCATTATGATAGAATGGTGTAATCATGAACAGATCACACCCCAGATTTATGCTGACCACATTCGGTTGCCAGATGAACCAGGCCGACTCACAACGGCTGCGCGGCCTGCTGAATGCGATTGGCTATACAGAAACCGAAACCGAAGAAGATGCCGACCTGATACTCTTTAACACCTGCTGCGTGCGCCAGCACGCCGAGCAGCGTCTGATCGGCAGGATTCAATCACTGATCAACCATAAGCGACGCAATGCCAACCTGATAATTGGCGTTTCTGGTTGTATGGCGCAAAACATGCAGGCCGGTCTTCTTGAACTGCTGCCTCTTGTCGACCTGGTTTTCGGGCCAAACGACATTGAAGAACTGCCGCTCCTGCTGCAGCGCGCCGCCAACGGCAAGACGCTTGGTAATTTTATCGGCAAGGGCGCTTTTGACGGCGACTCTGCTGATGGCATTATTTTGGACCGGCCTTTTTCGGCAATGGTGAACATTATCAGAGGCTGCACGAACTTCTGCTCCTATTGCATAGTACCTTATGTGCGCGGGCCAGAGATAAGCAGACCTTTGCCAGAACTCAGAGAGTACATAAGCGATCTTGCTGCACGCGGAGTCTGCGAAATAACGCTGCTCGGGCAGAATGTTAATGCCTATGGCCGTGATATCGGCCTTGAAGAGGGTTTTACCCAGCTGCTCGAAATGATCGAGGGTATTGCTGGCATAAAATGGGTGCGTTTCATGACTTCGCATCCGCGTGATTTTTCGACAGCTGCAATTAAACGTATTGCACAGCTGAGCAAGGTCTGCGAACAGTATCATCTGCCGGTTCAGTCTGGTTCTAACCGCGTTCTCGAATTGATGAAACGCGGTTATACCCGCGAAAAGTATCTGGCCCTTGTTGATGCAGTGCGCGAACACATAAGTGATGCCTGTCTGAGCACCGACATTATTTGCGGGTTCCCCGGCGAGAGCGAACAGGACTTTACCGACACTCTCGACCTGGTCAAGAAAGTCCGCTACGAATCGGCATTTATGTATTTCTATTCGCCACGCAATGGCACAGAAGCGGCGAAAATGCCTGACCAGCTCAACGAAGAAGAGAAGAAAGCCAGGCTGGCAAGGCTTATCGAGGTGCAAAACCGCATAAGTCTTGAAGAAAGCCGAAAACTCATCGGGCACGACTACGAAGTGCTTGTTGAATCAAAAGCGGCCCGCGACGAGAATCATCTGGTCGGCAAAATGCGCAGCGGGCGTTCAGTCAATTTTCCTGGCGACCAATCGCTGATCGGAAGTTTTGTAAGAGTTCGAATTGAAAAAGCCCGTAACTGGACGCTGTCTGCAACAATGCTGGCTCCCGAGGAAAGGGCCTGAAAAATGGATATACTTCTGCACACCTGCTGTGGCCCTTGTCTCACCGGTTCATATCCGCTTCTCGAAGCTGGGGTTGGCGCCGGCAAAGCCGCACTGTTCTGGGAGAATCCTAACATTCACCCCTTTATCGAATATCAGCAGAGGCTCGCCTCATTTAAAACAGCTGCCGACCATTTCAAGCTCGAAGTAATTTACGGAGATGCTTCTTATGGTCTTGAAAAATTTTTAAGAGCGCTCGACAACGAATTTGGGCCAGCTCGTTGCGCCACCTGCTATCGCCTGCGGCTGGAAGCCACGGCCAGGGCCGCCGCCAAAGCCGGCATTGCGGCCTTCACAACGACTCTGCTGATCAGCCCTTACCAGAACCATGAACTGCTGATCAAAACCGGCCAGGAGGCAGCGGCACAAAATGGCGTAAGCTTTCATTATACTGATTTCAGACCGGGTTTTCGCGGCTCTCAGGCCACAGCCCGCGAACTCGAGCTATATCGTCAGAAATATTGTGGCTGCGTATTCAGCGAACACGACCGCTACAAGAACGACAAAAAATATCTAAATCCGGTCGGCGCAGCTGGCGTTTGAATCATTGAACATGCCTGCAGGAAAGGAAGCAGCAAAAAGCATGAACAGATCAGAAGTAAAATGGTTTAACAATAGACCTGGCAGCATCTCGATGCTGTTCCTTCTGATTGCTGTCTGCATTCTGCTGCTCCCGGCATCTTCTGCCGCTGCACGCCGGCAAGCAAAAGCAGCTGATGCCGAACCAATTTTGCGGGTAAAAATGGGTGGCAATCACACGAAGTTCAGCGTTACTTTTCCTGATGGTGGCTGGCTGCAGAACCATCGTGGCAGAAAGATAAAAACTTACCGGAGCGGAGCGACCTTTTCCTGGTCATTGCCCACCAAAAAGGGCAGACGCGCAGAATACCGGGGCGAAAGCATTTATCTATATGGCAACAAGGGCGTTTTAAAGCTCAATTCCAGTCTCTATCGTGGGCATCTGCAGGCAGATGTAACCGACCGCGGCTCCCGCATCATCAACCATGTCGGCATCGAAAGTTATCTTCGTGGCGTTGTCGGCAGCGAGATCGGATCATTGTCGCCGGCAGAATCGTTGCGCGCGCAGACGGTTATCGCGCGCACTTATGCCTACGCAAGCAGGGGCAAGCACGGCTCAGAGGGCGCAGATGTATGTGACTCCACCCACTGCCAGGTTTACAAAGGTGTAGCAGCAGAGCGGGCAACGATTGACCCTGCGGTACAGGCAACCCGTGGCATCATCATGATTTCTGACGGCGAGCCGATTGCAACTCTCTATCACGCCAGTTGCGGCGGCATGACTTCAGACAACGACAAGGTCTATGGCGGCGCACCTCGCAGTTATCTGCGCCGGGTTATCTGCCCTTTCTGCAAAGACGGCACGAACTATCGCTGGTCGCGTTCAATAAAGATGGCTGATCTGACAAAAGCCATGCGTAGCGAAAAAGTTGTATTTTCACGGCTCTATGATGCCGAGATAGACGCTCCAGGGCCGATGGACAGGGTCACAAATCTCATTCTGCACACAGACACCGGAATCCACAAGATTCGCGGCACCACTGTCCGGCGCCTGTTCGACCTGCCAAGCACCACATTTGTTGTCGGCAACCGCGGCCTGGCCAGAGAAGCAATTGCAGCCGCAGCCCCAGTCAAATCGAGCCCTGACATGATTAAACCAAAAATGGCGACAATCAGGATCGCCGCGCTGGTAGACGATGCCAGCGAGGGACCAAACCAGTTAATGATTTTGACGGCATCAGGTCTTAAAAGAACGCTGCGGCCAGAGGAGGGCTGGCAGACGATCGGGCTGTATCAGGGGGATGATACGGTCAGCAGCGAAGTTATTTCCCGGGCAGCTCCAGAGGCAAACCGCAGGCCAACAGGCGGGCCCCTTGACCAGCTGCAATTATTCGGCCGTGGTTATGGACACCAGGTCGGGCTCTGTCAGTCTGGAACGATTGAAATGGGTAAACGAAACTGGTCGTACCGGCAAATTCTCGCATTTTACTATTCAAATGTTGCATTGCGCAGTCTTGATTATTGAAGTTTTTTTGCTTTTTGATTAAATTAGATTAAGAAACAGCCGATAGAAAACTGACATTCTGTAAATTTTAAAGCCGTCACGGACACTTGTCGTGACTAATTTGGAGGAAAGAGCGTATGGGATTGTTCACCTTTGGGAACACCAATACAGCGGTTGGCGTCGATATAGGCACCTCAGCTGTCAAGATCGTTCAGCTCAAAAAATCTCCTTCTGGCCCTGAACTGGTCAACTATGGGATGATGCCATTACCGCCTGACTGCATGACAGAAGGTGCGGTGGGCGATCCACAGTCAGTTTCAGCAGTCATCAAGGACATTCTCAAGAGCCGGAAAATCAAACCGGAACGGACTTTCGTATCGATCTCCGGGCAGAACGTGATCATGCGCTTTACCAAGCTGCCGGTCATGTCGCCTGATGAACTGGAACAGACTGTGCGCATCGAAGCGGAGCAGTATGTTCCTTATGCAATCGACGAAGTAAGTATCACTCATGCAGTATTGACCACTGTTGACGAAGAAGAAGACGGTGGCGGCAAGTATTCAATCCTGCTGGTCGTAGCCCAGAAGGATCTGGTTAACTCTTATACCGACGTTCTCAAGAGCTCCGGCCTGTCAGCAGAAGTGGTCGATGTTGATACGATTGCCGCGCTCAACGCTCTTGAGGGTTCTTACATGCAGTCAGCAACTTCTCAGGAAGGCGGCGAGGTCGTTGCGATCATTGATGCCGGTGCAAGAACCACCAACATTTCGGTTCTCAAAGCAGGCATTCTGATGTTCACCCGTAATATTCCGATTGCCGGCAACAACATCACCGAAATGATCAAAGACGTTATGAAACAGGAATTTGATCAGGCGGAATCGCTGAAGATCGAAGAAGCCGAAGTGAGCATCGGTGATGCCGGCGCCAACGAAATATCTGAAGTGGTCAAAACCACTGTTGAAGAGCTTGCCTCAGAAATCAGGCGTTCATTCGACTATTTCAAGGCACAGTCACGCGAACCACTCATTCATCGTATCATTCTCTCGGGTGGCAGCTCGAACCTCAAAAGCTTCAACACCTACATCAGCAACGAGCTTGGTGTAGACGTGTTCATGGGTAATCCCCTTGAAGGCATTGCGGTTACTGCTCCGGAT
>MFYY01000006.1:0-1382 GCA_001787855.1 Candidatus Riflebacteria bacterium GWC2_50_8
AGACAGACGTCGATGGCACAGACAAGCATGCGGTCAACTATGCCGCTTTTTATAAGAGTGTCAGCCTGTAATATGGCATTTAGCGCACTGGTGCATGAGGAACTCACAAAATAGCAGGGGCCGGCCACACCGAACATGCTGCCGAGGCGCGAAGGCAGATAGCTGTTCATGCCATGGATCAGTGAGGTGATCTTGTAGAGCTCTTTCATAAAATAGTCTTTGACCAGCTCAGAGACGTTGAGAAAATTGCCGAGGCTGCTGGCGACTATCAGGCCGGTGCGGCGGGGGGCTGAGCTGATTTTTTTAGATACTCCGGCGTCCTTTATTGCTTCGGCGGTAACATAGACAGCTGCCTTGACATAATCCTGTGCCAGATCGTCAGCATTCAGCAGAGGCAAAAGCTCTGGTGGCAAGGTTTCGTCTGGCATTGCCTTGATCAGGCCGGCAAAGTTGGTCTTAACTTTGCCGCTTGGCAGTTCGAATCGCGTAACAGTGCAGATGCCTGGACTTCTGAGTGCGAAATTGCGGTAGTTTTCTTCGCTGCCAACTCCAGCGGCTGTAATCAGGCCGATTCCGCTAATCTGGTTCGCGTTCATGCACTTGGCTCCTTCATGTGGTATGGTTCGGTACCGGTAGGGCAGGCTGCTCTGGTGGCGGGTTATTCCAGTTCACCAGCACCGGCATGAGAAAGAGGTCGGCCAGCAGGCACAGGGCCATGGTGACGCTGGTAAAAATGCCGAGCTGGTAGATTGGTTTGATAATGCTCAATGATAGCGACAGGAAGGATAACGAGATCATGCATGATGTCAGAATCATTGATACACCGGAAGAATGGATAACCTGGCGCGCACTTTCATGCGGGTCGTTGTTTTCCTTCATGTTTATGGTGAAACGGGTCAGAAAATGCATGGTGTCATCCATGCCTATGCCCACTGCTATGGCGGCAATAGTTGTAGTGCCCATGTTGAGAGTTTCGCCGAGCATGCCAAGCAGACCGTAGACGCCGAAAATCGGTAACAGATTGGCAACGGCGGCCATGAAAATGAGTTTTATATTCGGAATCGCAATGAATGCCACCAGAAACAGCACGAAGAAAGCCATAAAGGTGCCATAAAGCTGCGAGAGAGCCATGCGGTTGGCTGACTGGACGCAACGCAGGTAGGTGCCGCCAACCTGGTAACTTATTCCCTTTGGTGTTTCCCGCGCGATAAAAGCGCGTAAGCCTTTATCAATTGCCAGAAAAGAAGCCGAATTGATGTGGCTGGTTCGAATAAAAACCTGGGTTTTTTGAACCGCAGAATCTACGTAATAAGAACTGAGTTCTGGCCCGGCATCGTTAACCATCATGGCGACCTGCCCAACCATGCTGCGGTCCTTATACC
>MFYY01000006.1:1417-8972 GCA_001787855.1 Candidatus Riflebacteria bacterium GWC2_50_8
CCGTCATTAAGCAGGTCGAGATAGGTAATTACCTTGTCAACGCCCTGGTAGGTCATGGCATGTTGCGAAAGTTTTTCGAGCCATTCCAGAACGCCTGCTTCATAAACCTGATCAATGCCACCGGTCGTGAATTCAATCATTATCGGGTATTGCCCGCCGATATTGCGGTTAACGAAATCTACCGATTTGACCATCGGCGCCGAGCGCAGATAATACTGGTAGTAATCGGTTTCGACTTCCATGCGCAGCAGAAAGCCGCCGCTGCAGAATACTATCACGGAACCAATAATGACAAGCCGGCGATGCCGGTAAAAGACACTTTCTACAACAATTTTAACGCCTTCGCCAAAATTGTGAGCTGGCACGGTTTTTATCTTCTGCAACAGCGGAAATCCGAAAAACATTCCGGCGAGGGCAGCATAAAAGGTGCCGAGTCCGGCATATAATCCAAAATCCTGCAGTGTCGGAATCGGGTTCAGGCAAAGCGACAAAAAGCCTATCATCGTCGTTAGAGCCGAAAGAATGTTGCCGATAAAGATCTGTGAAGTTTCTTCGACGTCATCGATAATGCCTTCCTTGCGGGCAACAATAAGGTGCAGAACGTAAGCGATGGCAAGTCCGACGGTGATTGCCGGCACCGGCGTTGTCGAAATCGAAAGGGTCTTGCCCATCAAGTGCAAAGTGGCGAATAATAGCCAGTTGGCGATGCCGGCAGTCATTATGCCGATAAGTGCCAATGCTGTTGAACGAAAAATAGCGTAAAGCCCGAGAAACAGAAGAACTACCGAAACGACCGAAAACTGCGTGACATCACGTTGCATCTGAACGCCGGTGGTTTCCATGAACACATGCATTCCGGTAAAATAGAATTTTCCGGGAACCGTTTCAGCATGCCGGTTGAAATCAGCGCGGATCTGGCGGACAATCGCTTCTTTGGCGAACGGGTCGAGCCCGGCGCGCAGAATAATGTTAAATGCTGCAGTATTGCCGTCAGGCGAGAGTATATTGTTGCGAAAAAGGTTGTTGTCGGTGGCTTCGGATTTCAGTCGCGCAAGCGCTGCAGCATCTTCTGGAATCTTGTCAAGCAGAGGCGCTGACTCGACAACCGATTCGCCATCTTTCTCGTATTTACGAAAATATGGGGTGTTTGCAATCGAAAAGCAGTTGCTGACGCCTTCAACTGCTTCAATCTCATCGGTCACCTGTTTGATCAGGTGTAGATTAGGCGCGGTGAACAGCTCAGCATCATGGTAGGCAAGGATAATTATTTCATCGAGCAGCCCGAATGTCTGCTGAATGTTTTTGTCGATAGCTGCCTGCTCAGTGCCCTGCTCAAGCAGAGTGTCGAGAGTGTTGTTGATCTGAACTGGCCACATTTCAGGACCAAGCAGTATTAGCGAAGCCAGCAGCAGCAACATGAAAGGAGCAAAAGCATATCTTGCCCATTTAAAGAGCCCGTGGGCAAAAAGGTTGAAAAAGCCCTTCATTTTGCTGGTCCCTGATAGCAACGCAATGGCTGCTTACTGTCGCACATGACTGTGCAGAGGTTGCAGCTGGTACAGCGCGAGATGACCTCACCGTCAGCGGCAAGCCGGTTAATAAAATCAGGCTCACAGACGAACGGCCGGCTCAGGGTAACGCCGTCGAGACCGCGTTGATTGATGATATAGTCGATCTGGCTTTTTTTTCTGATGCCGCCGGTAACCAGTATCGGGGTCTTCGAGATGGCCTTTATTGCAGCAGCATTTTCGAGGTTGTACATGTCACAATAGTCGATGAAGCTGCGCTTATACCAGTGAAAAATCAGGTGCTTGAACAGCCAGCGCAGTGCCGGATGATAGCGGTTGAACAGGCAGTTATGCTTTAAAACCGGGTCGAGAGGATGGTCGCCCCTGATGATGTTGAAGGCTACTTCCATCATGCCGTAGCTGATTTCTATGGCATCAGCTTCGAGACTGTCGATAACCGGCCAGTAAGACATTACCAGCGGCAGGTTGAGACCGCGCTGACGGTCGTCAGCGGCGCTGATCTTGAGAAAAACCGGCAGCGTAACGGCAGCTTTGACGCCTTCTACTACTTGCCTGAGAAACAGCAGCCGGTCGCTTCCATACTTGTCATCACGATTATTGGTGAAAGGTGACATGAATTGATGAATCAGATAGCCGTGGGCGCAGTGAATCTGTATGCCATCAAAACCGGCTGCCTGAGCGTTTTTGGCGGCAGCTATGTATTCGTCGACCTTTTCTTTGACTTCATCTGTCGTCAGCGGCGTGACGCGTTGCCGAAAATATGTGCATTTGATCGGGCCTGCGCCTTTGACCGGCATATGAGTGGCGCGACTGATGGTCTGGCGGCCGGTGTGTGAAATCTGGAGGATCAGTTGAGCTTCAGGATGTTTTGATTTGACCGTGGCAATTACCTGGCGCCAGCTGGCGACCTTAAAGCTGTTGTTGATGCCGGCTTGAAAGTGCTGCATGGCGCGACCCTCACGCGAGGTGTGGGTGAAACCGGTAATTATACTTCTGGCACCGCCTGCCGCGAGCTTTTCGTAAAGTTCGGTGAACTTTGCAGTTGGTATGCCATCCTTGTCGGCCATGTTTTCAAAGGTAGCGGCCCTGATAATGCGGTTTGGCAAGGTTGTGCGCTTGAGTTTGAGCGGAGAAAACATAATGTTGCCAGGCATGTATCAGTCCTCTGCCATTACCAGCGGCTCAAGGGGTCCGCGCCGATCTGTGCGCTGGGTTGTTCGCTGGCCACGCTGCAGCCCGAACAGAAAGCCGATAAAAATGTAGGTCGCGGTATAGAGATACAGAGCAAGTATTCCGTTAAATATTGCAATGATCGTAATTTGTCCGCAGGCGCAGGCTCTGAAGTTTTTTGCATTATTGTAGTAAGACCTCGGCCCAATCGGGTTTCTATAAAAAATAACTGCTGTCCAGAATTGCAGAAAAATTGTCATGACACCGCAATAGACAAAAAACTGGTTGATTTCAAAGGGAAACAGGTTCGCGTATCTCAGAGCAAAAAAGATTACGGTAGGCATAAACGAGGCAGCTATACCCACTTTCTTGGAGAAATCAACCCCGTATCTGACGATGAAAGTGTCTTTGCCGGCAGCTTTATCGCCCTCGTAGTCTTTAAAATAGGTGAAATAGGTCATCATACCGTTCATATACGCTACAAGAAAAAATGCTGACAGGCGATTTGACGTGAAAAAGGGCTCGTCAAGTATTGGGCCGATGGCTAGGAAGCCGTAGACCGAACAGGAAGCAATCATAATTCCAAAAATCACATTGGCCCACAGACCCCAGGCCTTGCTGTAATTATACAGAAAGTTCAGCAAAAAACCGGCTATAATCGGAATCAAAGACCATGGGTTCAGATAATACGAAACAATCATAGCTATACCCATGAGAACGCAGGAAGTGGTGAGCGCCCACTTCACATTAAGCTCTCCTGACACCATTGGCCGGTGTGGGTCATTGATTCTATCTTCCGGTATTCCGAGCCAGTCGTTGAAGATCTGGTTGACGCCCCAGCTCGAAAACAGAATAATCAGCACTACCACACCGCGCATGTAATCATCGTCGGTAATCGGTGTGGCGTATCTGACTTCTTTGAGCCAGAGATAAAATGATACGCCGATCCAGCCGGCAATGCCGGTAACGAAAGAGTAATACAATCTCATGGTTTTGATATATGCAAATATGAACTTTTTTAATTCTGCCATTCGCTTTTGCCTGAGCCTTTCTTAAAGGAACTTCGGAAATAACAGACCAGATTCTCATGCTGTGTGATTGTGTTCTGTATAATTGTCAACTGCCTTGCCTGTTAATAGAACCGTATTCGTGGCTTAAATTATTTCCTGGCACTGACAAATACTACATGCCTGCTGCTACTAAGAATTGAGACAAGTAATTTTACTCGAAAATCAGCGGTTTGGTTATAGTTTTTTTTAGTTCTGCTACGAAATTTGTATTGAATTTGTAGGCCCGTAACTGCCTCAGCTGATTTGCTCTGAAACATCAGTTTTCTGCAAAAGATAGGCTTCGACGGCCTGGGTCTTGCCTTTTACTTTGTTAATTGGCAATTTATCTGCTTTGAAAGATTCTGGTAGCCCCGCGAGAATTTGTTGAGAAGCAACAATGCCACCTTCTGGCCGCTGTGTTGCCAGGGATGCCAGGCGTGCCGCCAGGTTAACCGGGTCACCGACCACGGTCCGCGACAGACGGGCATTAACCGCGCCCATGACGCCGGCCACGGTTGTTCCTGTATTGACGCCAATTCCGACCGCTTTACCGGTGTTCTTTTTCATAAGCGCAGAAATGCTGTCGGCAAAATTTATCGCCAGCCCTGATATTTCAGGACTGGGCTCGTCATGCTCGAATACGATCATGATCTTGTCTTCGATCATTTTGTCGATTTCGCCGCCGAATTCCCTGACTGCCAGATCAGCGGCCTGCAGATGCTGCTGCAAAAGCTCAAAAACCTCACCAGCTTTATGAGTCTTTTGAAATTCGGCAAAGCCACAGATTGCGGAGAAAATTATTGTTGCCTGCCTGGTGCAGGCCCGCTCAGAAATTTCGCTCTCATCGGCCGAAGCAACTTCGCGGCGCACAGAATCAGAAACAAAACTCTTCAGCCTTTGCCCCTCGTCAAGCCCGGTTGCCATACGGTTGAACGCATTGCCTATCGCGGCAAATTCATCAGGGTGGTTGCGCGTGATGCGACAGCTGAAATCACCCCCAGCAATGCCGTATGCCGCCCTGGTCAGTTCGCGCAGCGGCGCCGTAAAATAGAGCGCACCAGCAAAAGCCAGAATCAGTCCAGTCAGCAATATGGCGGAAAGGTTTAAAATGTTTCTGGCGGCCAGTTCACGACAGAAGAGCTGGTAGCTTTTCAGAATTTCGCTGCCGGTGATCGTAAAATGCGAGTAATTGGAAGGGAAAGCTTCTGATATGATGGTATTCTGCTGCTGCTCTATTCGACTGTTTATTCGCGTTCTTGACAGGTGTGCGAGAAGGCCGATTCTGAAAAGTTCTGGTTGGCTTGCCACCACCTGTTCTCGGTCGAAGTGGTAGCAGGCTACCTTATGCTCGGTTCCTTCGAAAGCAAGTCTTGGTGCCAACGGGTCGAGAGTCAAAAGATGTGCAGCAATGCTGTGTCTATTGTCGGTGACATTCCAGACAGTGTAAGCAAAAGGTTTGCCACGAAACGAAACCGGGTTGGCAACAGCAACTGATTTTTTGAATTTAGTGTTTAAACCCAGAAGAATGCTCGAATTTTGACGAAAGCGATAGAAAGATTCAGAACCCAGAATTTTGAGGAAAAAATCGCGCGAAAACTCGCTTTTAATTTCCTTGTCAAGCTTTCTCGAGGATTCATGGTTGCGGACTGTCCTATGTTCTAGCGTTTCGTCGAGAATTTCCAGAAAGCGCTGGTGAAAGTATTGCGTAACCGGGTCATCAAATTTGACTTGTTCATATATACGGTCTCTGGGATTCCAGATTGCCCCGGCGAAGGGCCGATCAGAAGTGCTGAACCACAGCGATGAAAATAGTTCGACTCCATGCTCTTTTTTAACATTGTTCAGCAGCGCGAGGCAGAGTTCATATTCATTATCCTTATACTCTGTGCTGCTAAACGCAGAGATCTTTTCGATTGAGTCATACCCTCTGGCAAGGTTGAGGATGTTGCGAAATTTATCGCGTGTTGCCAGATCGATATTCCGAAGGTCTGATGTCAACTTTTCACTGGCTCGGCTCTTTTCATTCGCATAGCTGCTGTCAAAAAAGTCAACAAACAGAGAGGCTGCTGCAAACACAGGCTGAATTACCAGAAATAGAAAAGTGGCCGGCAACAGCACTTTGATCGACAGATCAGGCCCGCGATCAAATATGATTTTCTCGACCAGTATCTTGAACGCCATGCAGGAAAACAGAAAGAGCGTCACTATCAGCAAGTGCTGCGATTTCTTTTCCTGGGTGTTGGCTTTAAGATTTGGGATTGCAGCAAACAACCGTCCTCCCTTTCTCTTGTCATGAGCATTTATAATGATTTCGTGGTCGGCAAGTTTCAGATGAACAGGATTCTCATTGGAGAGCCCGAGCCGTCGGCTGAGTTGCTTTTTGAGCTCGGGGTGTCCGGCGAAATATTCTGAAAATACAGGATTTTCGAGATTATCCAACACCGTCCCAACCCCAAAATCAGTCTGCTCTGGGGCTCGCATTTTCTGCATAATGGCTTTGTGCAGAGTCATATCATTCGTTTCGGCCAGTATAAAGATCAACAACTGTTTTCTAATGTTTTCCAGGCTGAGCAATAAGCACATGCCATTGTCTCTTAACACGAATTTGTTAATGTTTCCGGCATACAGCTCATTTATGCAGTTGGTCATCAATGGCTGCAACTTCTGTATCATCATACCTGTCCGCTGCGTTGCTGAACTGTTAAATCTGGCAAAATCAATGTGTTGCCCCTGTTCTTTAAAGCGGTCTATGGTGCCAATAATCGAGATATCATTAGCGCTTACTTCTATTGCTTTACGCGAAAACAGGCTGAGCCCGAGATTGTCACCATAACTGATTAATTTATAATTGGCAGGATCATGCAAAGGCCGAATGAGGCAATCGATCTGGACCGGGAACTCAATTTCGGAAACAACGCGAGGAATTTTTTCGTTAAGGAGCCTTTCAAGACTGCCATCAGCTATGCTTTTTTCAAGTAAAGCAGGGCTGGCTGTAAGAATTTCTCTGATTCTGGTAATTTCTCTGATTAATAGCTCTGATGGGTCCATTGAGCGATCGAGTTGCTGCAGTTGTGAGCTGACCCTGGCAAAAAGAGCGTTTCTGTTCTCGTTGAGCTGCAGGTTTTCGGCTGATTTGAAAGCCATATAGACGCTCACCGGCGGCAGAAAAATGGTCAGGATCATCATCAGCAGCAGAAAAACTTTTCTCATGTTATTATTTCCAGATTTTTGAGTTCGCAGCAGTCATCAGCGTGTTCAGACATCAGGTCGCCGATTTTGGGAAGCTGACTTATAACCGACTTGCCCACAATAATACGGGAATGTCTGCCAGATTTGCTCAATCCCTCAAACTTCTCGGCGTGTGCCCGTGCCGGCCCGATGACACAAAACTCTGATCGAGAGCCTGCTTTAAGCACACCGGCCATTACCAGCCCATAGTCGAGACCTATACCGATTTTGCAGGTCAGTTTATTCTGCGCTGCTCTTTCTGCAGAAATTTCATGGTGCTGCAACATCATTAGTCGTGCGGCTTCAATAGCGGTTTTACAGGATTTTTCTCCTTCGCCGGGAAAGAATGCAACAATTGCATCACCGATGAATTGCTCTACTTCTCCGCCGTTATGGTTGATTATCTCGACCATTTCTTTCAGATGATTGTTAAGAAGCTCGGCAATGGTCTCAGCAGAGTTGCTTTCTGAAAGCGTCGTAAAGCTGCGGATGTCGGAAAACATAATTACACCGAAAAGCTCGCGCGCTGAATCGGTACTGGTAATGCTGAGCACTTCATTGTCGAAAGTTCGTGAGACA
>MFYY01000006.1:9047-11812 GCA_001787855.1 Candidatus Riflebacteria bacterium GWC2_50_8
AGCTTCCTTCGGCAATTTCAGTGAATACTTTGGCAAGCCTGCCTGTGGGTTTTATAATCAGACTGGAGACTGAGGCCGAAAGCAGGTAAATCGAACCGGCTAATGCTGCTACAAGCAAATAGAGCAGAATTCTTTTTATTTCGCTCGCGTTTTTGATTTCCTTAATCGGGATTATGGCCCCGGCGCAATATAATTTTACTCTGGGAAGCGGCTCATAGATATAAACCTCGTCACTCTGGTGCATCTGCATCTGGTAATCAGAAGTCGCTGCAGATTCGAGAAATTTTCTGAACTGCCGACCACTCTGGCTGTTCAAGAATTTTTGATAGTTGCCCGGATAGATCTTCTGGCCGGCGCTGATGTCACGGCTGAGGCAGAAAAACTGATTGTCACTTCCTTCCCCGGCGAACTCGAGTTCCTCTATAATCATTTCCAGCAGGGTAGAGGCAATGTTAATGCCGACAAAGACGTAAGTGGCAAGTTTGCTGTCGCGTGTCAAAATCAGCGAGTACACCACCTGCCGGTCGTTGTTGTCGCCCTCGAAAGTGCTGATGCGTTCAAGTGAATCAAGAAAGACATCCATGGTAGATTGCTTGTTGGTGCCGCTAAAGGCTTTTAGCGTAGTCTTTTGTGAAGGGGTAAGAATGGTTGGCTGGTATTCCGGCATTCCTTTTGAAATGCGCTCGTGTACTGCACTGCATGATACTGCCAGATATTCGCCATAATACCTGGCTAACCCCATGTTCTTTGCTGAAGTGGCGAATAACTTTGCCGTATGCCCTGGCTTAAACAGGTGCAGATAGCTTAGAGCGTATTTATGAAGCTGCAGAGTTTTTTCTATGTCTGTAAAACCCTGTTGATTATCTGCCTGCGCGTCAGAAATGAGAAGGTTCTGGACACCGCTGTCACGGAATATGTCCTTAATCAGCATGCCGGCCAGCGATGACATGTCTTCTGACTTTTCATCAATGGCCTGAAGTCTGGTGAAACCAGTCTGTATTCTGTCATTGATCGTAGCATCAGCAGATTGGTCGATCAGCTCAAGGCCCAGCAGCAGAAGCGCCAGAACCGGCAGCATCCCGGTCATAAAAAACAGCAGTCTGAAGGCGAATTTCAGGCCAAACCTGCTGTTACGGCGCATATACCAGTAAAACATTGACCAGACCGCAAAGATCATAACTGCTGGTTTAACAGAAATACCTTCGGGTGCCGCCTCTGCCTCAGCTTTTATAAGCAGCCATGCAATGTATGGCGAACTGTCAGCGATCATATCATTATACAACCAGTAACCGTGACCCAGCTGCAGCTGCCGTGGCGCGAAACTCGCCTGCATGGCATGTGCTGACTTCAGCAGCTCAGCGGCGCTGTTGCTGGATTCTGGCTCCTGGTCGCCATGAGCTAAGATCGGTTTAAAACCTTTGTCGATTATCGAGGAAATGGTAAACGCTGCTGTCACATCACCGGCGTTTTCGCGGTAAATTTTGTTGGCAAGGCGCTGCAGGGCAAATTCTGGATTTTCTACCCAGTTTGCCGCAAAAAGCGCGATAAAACCGCCAATACAACTGTCTTTACGCTCAAATTTCTGCCAGAAAAGGTAGTGCGGGCGCCCCTCGAAAATGACTGGCGTCATCTTGCCAAAGCGGCTGCTGGCAAGGTATTCCGGCGCGGAGTTTTCGCCAAAAACTCCGGTGATGAATCGTTCGCCAGTTTTGTTTGACGTATCTCCCGGAGCACTTTTGCTGAGATCTAGCAGCGCAGAGAAAACGCGCGCCATGGCCGCACGTTTTTGCGTTATAAAAGGCGGTTTGTCGATGATGTCAACTTTGCCATGCGAGCATTGGAAAGCCCACACTCTGGCTGCGCTGGCAAACTCAGGCGGCATGTGGCGCTGGTAAACTTCTGAGATATGCTCTATTGAAGATGAGTTAGTCGTCTCGTCATAGGCGAAAAACTCTTCGATCATCTGCCTAAAGACTATTTCAACCTGTGTGGTCAGTGAAAATTCACTCTGAATGCGGGACATGACGCTGCGGCTCTGTTCGAGCAGTTTTTTCTGATTTTCACGGGCTTTCTTGCGGTTCAGATAGGATTCAGTCTGAACAAACATCGCCAGAAAAAGAGCGCCGAGCAGCAGCGGAAAAGAGTAAGCGAAAATAGATCGTAATCGTCCCTGCCAGTTGTTTCCCATGGTTTAGTGTAAGGTTTCCGTGCTCTTAGGTTGAAAAGCAGAGTTTAAATCTGCTGGCAGCATGAGTTTAATCCTGTTACATGGTAGACGCAAGCCTGCGTTGAAAAACAAATGCATGTATAGTTGCCGACCGTTTGAATATAGGCTGACAAAGTGATAGAATGCAGCAGATCAAACGGGGACCCTTTTATGTCATTGCAAATCAGTAATCTCGAAAAATCTTTCAGTGTCAGAAAACTTTTTTCTGACGTTACTTTCGCCGTCAATCCGGGCGAGTGCGTCGCGCTGGTCGGCAGCAACGGTTCTGGCAAAACCACAATGATGAAAATTATTCTTGGCCAGGAAGCGCCTGACACCGGCAAGGTCACCAGTCCCAAAGACAGCCGCATCGGCTACCTGCCGCAGGAAATTTTTCTGGCAGATAACGAGAACTGGAGTCGTGAAAAAGAGACGATGACCCTGTGGGAACTGGTTACCCAGGCCTTTGATCGTCTTAAGTCGATAAAGAGCCGTATCGAAGCGATTGAGCACATGATGGCTTCGGGCGAGATTGCGGCCGCAGCACAGGATGAATACG
>MFYY01000007.1:0-1398 GCA_001787855.1 Candidatus Riflebacteria bacterium GWC2_50_8
CGCTGCTTGACCAGGCCGAAATCTATTAGTTTTAGTCTGCTGTCGCTGTTTATTAATAAATTTGACGCCTTGATGTCGCGATGTATAACCTGCTGTTGGTGAGCAGAAGCAAGAGCTGATGCTGCTGAAGCCATCAGTTTTCTAACTTTGCCAGGATAATTTGGGTCGCTGATCGGGTTGGTCAGGTGATCCTGAAGAAAGTAGGGCGTGCCAGGCACTGCTTCTTTAATGTAGCCGGAAAGGCGCAGATCGTTTATTGAATGCTTTGCACTGTGAATAAAATTGCAGCGCGCAATGAAATCGCGAATTGACCAGCCTTCGACCAGTTCCATGATGAAGTAGGGCTGATCATGGTATTCGCCATAGCTGAAAATCTTGACGATTCCTGGATGATCGAGTCTGGCGATTGCCGAGGCTTCGCGCAGAAATCGCGTTCGCCCGATACTGTTGTCGGTTGCCTGATGCATGATCTTTATGGCAACGTGGCGGTTCAGGCTTTCGTCGAACGCCTTGTAAACCGACCCCATACCGCCGGCACCGATTTCGCCGATGATTCTGCAGCCATTTATAACCGTGCCAGGTGTCGGCGCCTGTCCTGGTAGTGAATTTTCGCTGTTCATCAGCTTATCTGCCTGCCAAAAAAATCGCGCGGATGAAAGAAAGCGAACCCGGGATGCTTTAATGCTATGTTTTCGGCAAACAGGCGGTCTGAGTCGGAATGGTCGTCGCCTGGCGCGCCATCTGGACGCAGATCGTTGCCCTTTTTCCAGGCGGCGTCTCCAACCATGATGCTCTGCTGCCAGTCGATCTTGCGCTTAACCTGATGCAGCTTGCGTTCAAGGCGCCAGGCCATTTCGGTGCCGGGTTTG
Source organism: Candidatus Riflebacteria bacterium GWC2_50_8 (assembly GCA_001787855.1). Classification (GTDB taxonomy): domain Bacteria; phylum Muiribacteriota; class Ozemobacteria; order Ozemobacterales; family Ozemobacteraceae; genus Rifleibacterium. The sequence continues at coordinate 870 of MFYY01000007.1, forward strand.
CGGTTTTCGTCGTATTTCTCGGCGAAATCATAATAACCAAAAATGGCGCCGCAGGCGGCGAACTGGCTGAGTGTTTCCTGCATGGCATCTTCTACTTCGGCTTCAGAAATGTAGCCGAGGCTTATGCCCGCCTGGTTTGAAACAATTGCCAGCAGCCACCCGGCTTCGCTCATCGCTCTGAGCTTGTCGGTGGCATGCCGGTAAATCAGCACATCGTGTCGCCCATGCGGCGAACGCTTCTTGCTGTGCGTTTCGCGCAAAGTGTTGTCAGCGTCGAAAAACGCCACGCACAGTTTTTTCTCAGAACTGTGCGTGGGTAGAACCAGCTCACGCCGTTTTTCGGGCAGCATTTATCAGCCAAGCACCTTTTTGACCAGTTTTTCAAACTGGGCGAGATCTGACGCATGGCTCATGATAGCGCGTTTCCAGAACTCAGTGCCTTCGAGATCAGCTCCAAGCGCTTTTTGTGCAACGTTCTGCGCCATGTCGCTGCCCGAGAGGCACAGGAATTCCTCGTATTTCGGCAGGA
>MFYY01000007.1:1421-2003 GCA_001787855.1 Candidatus Riflebacteria bacterium GWC2_50_8
GTCCGCGGCTGAGCAGGTAACCAAAGGTGTATGGGTAGTTGTAAAAGGTTACACCGGTCAGGTAAAAGTGCATCTTGGAAGCCCAGAAAAACGGGTTGGCGCCATTCTCTTCGAGAAGTTCGCCAAACTGGTTCTGCATGGCTTCGGTCATCAACGCTTTAAAACACGAAACGCTGACTTCGCCGTTCATGCGCTCTTCATGAAATGCTTTTTCAAAGTTGAATCTGATCGGGATATCGATAAGAAAGGCGATGCCGTGGTTGATAGAGCCGGTCAGAACGCTCAGTTTCTGCGCGTCGCTGCTCTCGGGGTCTGACAAAATGCCTTCGGCCAGCAATATCTCGGCAAAGGTCGAGGCAGATTCTGCCAGTGTCATTGGGTAGCCCTGCTTCGTTGGTCTTAAGCCGCGCAACTGGGCGCTGTGAAAAGCGTGGCCGATTTCGTGTGCCAGTGTGGAAATGTCGTTCAAACTTCCGGCGTAGCTCATGAATACCCGCGATTCTTCAGTCAGCAGAGATCCGGTGCAGAAGGCGCCGGGGCGCTTGCCTTCTCTGGGTTCTGATTCAACCCACTTTTTCGCGA
>MFYY01000007.1:2086-2451 GCA_001787855.1 Candidatus Riflebacteria bacterium GWC2_50_8
GGCCAGCTTTTCCTGGCGCAGGGCTTTGGCTTTTGCCTTGCCAAGCTTCTGAATGAATGGCCGGCATTCAGCTATTGCCTGAAACATGGCGTCGAGAGTTTTGCGCGAAATGCGCGACTGCAGCAGTGATACATCAAGAAAATGCTCAAAGCCGCGGCGGCGGTTTAACAGCAATCTGGTGCCAGAAATGGCATTGAGAGCCGAAGCGCAGATGTCTTCGACTTTTTCCCAGGCGAGGTTACCGTGCGCAAAAGCTGCCTGACGCACCTTCCTGTCAGAATCCTGCATCAATGAGCGGCATTGTGCCATTGGCGTCTTTTCAACCCGGCCATCGGGCCAGTGCATGTCAAAACTCAGTTTGCCGG
>MFYY01000007.1:2464-12476 GCA_001787855.1 Candidatus Riflebacteria bacterium GWC2_50_8
AAGGCGATCCCAGGAACTGAATCCATCGACGCTCAAGTCGGCCGCCAGATTTTCGAGCTCGCTGCTCATGGTTTTCTGGGCGTCGATGCGCAGTTCGGTCAGATGAAAAGTGATGTCGGCAAGTTTTTCGCGCTGGCAGAACGCAGCGAAATCCTGGTCAGTAGCCTTTTTCAGGCCCATTTTCAGGTTGATATCGATTTTGCTGAATTCGGCGCCGATGCTGTCAAGTTCCGCTGATTCACGGCCAAATTCTTCATTGTTGGCGTCGGCAGAGTGCAGGCAGCCGACATAAGAACTGTAGTGCGAAAGTCTTTTGGTCAACTGTTCATACTCAAGAAAAAGCTTTTCCCATTTCTCAAGGTTTGTCGCGTCAAGCGTTCCCATGGCGGCGGTTTCAGTCTGCAGTTTGCTGATCTGAGCATTCATGTCGGCCTTGAAACTTTTCATTTCGGGGCTGTTGAAAGAGTTAAAATAAGTTGTGAGATCCCAGACAATACCTTTAACCATTATGTGTTCCTTACGATTTGAATTTGTATTTTTATAGCATGTACGCAGCCGCCGGGTCAAAGCCAATGTCAGAATTTACTGTGAATTTGTCTGCTCGACAATTATGCCGGTGGCAGTTATGTTTATCACATGAACAGTCTTTCAGTAAAAAAACGTTGGTGGCTTTACGCCGGCTTACTGGCAGTGCTTTTTCATTTATGGCTTGGCTTTTCGTTGCAGCGGTTTGTTTCTGCAATGCTCGCCGAGAAGGCGGATATTTTTCTGGCCTCGCTGGCTTCAAGCACTGATCAGACGCTGCAGGCAAGCCACTACCTTGAAGAGCGCATTGTGGCCACCTTAAAGTCGATTGCTGACAAAATTGCCTCTGCCTCTCCTGAACTTCTTAGCAACGAATGGCTGGAACAGTTGCGGCAGCAGAATGATTTGAAGGCCATATCAATATATGACGATCAGGGCCAGGTTAAATTTGCTCACGATCCGTCACTGGTTGGAACTGCAATGCCCGTTGAATACGGCTGCCATGCGGTTCTTGACGGCAGAAAAAGCGAGCATGTTTTTGGCTTCAGCGAAGGTGTTTTTTGCGAGTCAGATGCCTTTGGAATCGCGATGCGACTCAATAATGGCGATGTTTTAAGACTGTTGACCGGTGTCGATTTTGTTCTGGGATTCGAAAAGAATGCCGGTCTCACTTCTTTGATAGAGAGGTTCAGAAAGCATCCCGGTGTTGTTCGTCTCGACCTGGTTGATAATTCGGGCAAATCTTTGTTGCGAGAAGCTTCGGCATCTGCACCCGAAAATGGTTTTGCCGCTTCCCGCACCTTTCTTCTGCATGATGTTCCGCTGGGACGTTTCGAGGTCTCGCTAAGGGATGAGGCCTTGTCTGATCTGCAGAGAACAGGTTTTCTGGCCATTCTTGCGTCATGTTTTTTTGCTTTGTTCGGCTTGCGGCTTGCTGACAACTGGCTGCAGCGACGCGAAGAAAGACTTGAAGAAATGCGTCAGAACGAAGAGACCCAACGCCGCATTGATGGGCTGGGGCGTGTCGTGGCCGCAGTTGCCCACGAGGTGCGCAACCCGCTGAATACTCTCTCGCTGGCACTGAACGCTCTCAGGACCGATCTGACCGACGGCCGATCTTCTTCAGAGATTGAACCGCGGCTGGATCTTCTTGAGCAGACCGTTATGCAGGCGAACCAGATGGTAAAGAATCTTCTGCAGACGAGCCGGCCAATTATCCCGCAGCTGACTGATATTGCTCTGGCTGATAGCCTCACAGCAATTGCAGAAACGTTTCAAAACACTTTTGCGGGTAGCAAAATCACTCTCAACGCAGGCAAGCCAGCCCGTTTTCTGGCCGATCGTGATCTGTTGCAGCGTCTGCTGTGGAACCTGCTGCTCAACGCTCAGCAAGCAGGCGCCGACGAAATTACGATCAGCACCAGGCCCGATGAAAAGGGCACGATTATTGAAGTCAGCAACAATGGGCCGGCAATCCCTGATGAAGTGTTTGCCAACATTTTTGTGCCTGGCAATACCAGCAGAGCAGAAGGTTCTGGAATGGGCCTGTATAACTGCCAGCGTATCTGCGCGGCTCATAATGGCACAATTCATGCTGCAAACGGCAACGGGAAAACCACATTTGTCATGTTTTTTCCAGCAGATCCACTAAGGAAGGCGTTATGATCAAACAATTGTCGATACTGGTCGTCGATGATGATTCCCGCCAGGCTGCTCTGCTGGCAGAAGCGGTAACTCGCATGGGGCACCGCACGCGCACCAGTCAGGAACCTGAGCAGGCTCTCGAACTGATGAAAAGTCAGAGCTTTCACCTGGTAATAACTGATTTGCGCATGCCCGGCATGGATGGCCTGTCGTTTTTAAGGCAGGTTAAAGAGCTCGATCCTGATGCCGAAGTGCTGCTGGTTACTGCGTTCGCTTCGGTCGGTTCAGCGGTTGAAGCGATCAAAATAGGTGCTCTTGATTACTTTGAAAAGCCGGTAAATCTTGCCTGGCTTGAAGCCAAGATAAAGGCGATAGCCGAAAAGGTGACGCTTAAAAATGAGAACAGACAGTTAAAGGCCGAGCTGGCCCGCGCTGTTCCTCAGGTTAGAATAATCGGGAAGCATCCGGCATTTCTTGAGGTGCTCGATCAGGCTGGCAAGGCTGCCCGCAGTGATGCGCCGGTTCTTGTTCAGGGTGAATCCGGCACCGGAAAAGAGATTCTGGCCAGGTTTCTGCACTCGGCTAGCCAGAGAGCGCGGGCGCCTTTTGTCGCGGTTAACTGCGGAGCGATTCCTGAAAACCTCGTCGAAAGCGAATTTTTTGGGCATGTTCGCGGCGCTTTTACCGGTGCAGATAAGGCCAGGCCTGGTCGTGTCGAGGATGCCGATGGTGGCACGCTGTTTCTCGACGAAATCGCCGAGCTGCCATTATCGCTGCAACCAAAGCTTTTGCGGGTAATTCAGTCCGGAGAATTCTGCAGAGTAGGGGCCAACAAGATTCAGATGGCCGATATTCGCTGGGTAGCAGCGACAAACCGTGATCTTGCCGATATGGTTAAAAATGGCAGATTCCGCGAAGACCTGTTTTACCGGTTGGCCGTTATTCCGCTGAATCTGCCGCCATTGCGGAGTCGAGCCGAGGATATACCGCTGTTTATTTCTGAAAAGATGCAGAAGATGGCTGCTCAATACGGGACTCCGGCCAAAGAGTTCTCGAAACGGTCTGTGCAGGCCTTGCAGGGGCATTCATGGCCCGGCAATGTGCGTGAACTTGAGAATCTGGTTGAGCGCCTGTTTTTTCTGGTGCCAGACCAGATGATAGATTTAAACGATTTACCACAGGAGTTCGGCAATTTTGTCGAGCAGGTCGAAACAGCCGACCCAAATTCTCTGCAGGAAAAAGTCAACAAACTCGAAAAACAATGCATTTCTGAAGCTCTGAAAGCGTCAAATGGAAACCAGTCAGAGGCTGCACGAGAGCTGGGAATTAATGAGAGGACTCTGCGTTATAAAATGAAAAAACTTGGTTTGCCCTCGGCAACATCTTCGTCATAAAAAAATGTCTGGCACTGTTTTTGCGTTTCAAGTAAGAGTTAAGTTGCAAAATTTAATTATATCGAGATTGCTCAAGATGCGACCGTTATTCTGGCTGTCGTGGCATAGAGCCAAGCCTGGCCAGATCACTTCGTTTCTCGCGATCTCAGAGTATATTTAAAGTCTAGAACCTGTGGATACCGCTCGTTGAGGAGAAAAAATGCGTCGAAAATTTCTGCAGATCACGTTCTTGCTGTTGGTGGCCTGTGTTCTGGTAACTGCTGAAGCGAATGCGCAGGGAACTGATGTCTTCGCCGACCTCGAAAGCTCTGTTGCCAGCACCACTCTTAATTTGAGTTCCGGCCAGAAGTCTTCGGGCAGCTCTTTCTTTAAGAACGAGATCCTGACCCAGTTCTCTTTTTCTTCTGACAATAATGGCGGAAAATCAGAACCTTACCACCGCCATTCATACGGTTTTGAGCTGTTGAAGAGATTTGCCGATGAGGTATCGACAACTTCGAGCTTTAATTTACAGACGCGCCTGGTATTTCGCAGGAACTATACGTCTGTTGGCAACGACATGGAAGGTGAAACCCGTCCTGAATTGTTTCTTGAATATCACAACCTGTATTTTGACCTCTACAACGCTCTCGACTCATGGATGGCACCAGAAGCCCGGGCCAGAAATCTTGGTCGTTTCAATTTCAGGTTTGGCAGATTCTATCTGCCCTTCGGCCTGAACTTGCAGACAGATACGCATGCAACGGTTCTGCAACTTTCCAACGATCGTAACTTCGGTTTTGAACGCGACTGGTATGCCGGGTTCTGGGGTTCTCTGAATGAGAATCTGAATTATGATCTTTATTACATGCTTGGGTCGGGCTACGATATCGCCCGTAAGGGGCAAAGCGGACTGCTCGGCGCCAGAATAAGCCTGGCCAACAAGTATCTGTATGAGCATGGTATCGAGGGCGGACTGGCGGTAATTAGTGGCGAGCGCCTGTCAAAACATGCCGTAATGCGCAGTCACTCAGTTATGACTGCCGCCAGAAATGGAAAAATAGTCGACACTCTTCGGGTCGGTCTTGACGGGCGCTATGGCCGGGCGGTTCCCGGCGGCAAAATGACTCTTACCGGCGAACTGAGCACAGGTCAAGATGAGTCTGATGATGTGCTGACTCAGCTTTATCAGCTTGATTTTCTGCGCGCTGACCGCAGGTTCGGCTGGGCGACACAATATCGCCGATTCTGGCAGGAAAATCTGCCGCACGAAAACGATGATTCGCTGATTGGCGAGCTGACCTGGTATATGAAGAACGATATTGGCAACGCCAGTCTTGAATGGATAAAACTTAACGTTGAGAAAAAGCTGAGCGTGCAGAGCGGTTCGCCTGACACAATTACCACCGTGCAATATTATCGTTACTGGTAATCAGCATTAAATAAGACTTCCGAGGTGTTATTATGAAATCCCTGATTTCTGCGATTCTGCTATTCTCTCTAATGTGGCCTGTTTCAGCGCTTTTTGGCGCTATCGGTTGTACTTTGAGCAACCCTGCCCAGGATCTCAAGTTTCTTTATCCTGAGGTCACCAGCTTTAAAGAAGAGGTGCGCGAATTTCGCAGTTTTCCTGATGGGCAGAAGCTTTATGTCGAGCTTAAAGAGCGTCTGGGCTCAGACCTCGACGAAATCTATGAGGCCTACGACACGCCTTATACCGTTTACACGGTGTTCAAGGGAAATGATCTGATCGGCATCGTACATGGCGTTAATGTTCCAGGGCGCGGCGGCGTCATTCAAGTCTTTCTGGCAACAGATCCCCAGACTGGCGAAATTATAAATTTCTTCTTTCAGCGCCTTGAAAGCCCGGAAGCCAGGGCTCTGAAAAATCGCGATTTTCGCAAAGGCTTTACCGGGCTGACTCTTGGTGACTTCTATAAGCACGATTATTTTGCCAGAGTTGAACCAGACAACGATGCTGACAGGGTTCAGAATATATTAAAAAATTACGCTGTCGAGAAGAAAGGGCCTGACTTTGCGGCTTCTATTCGTGGTATCCGCAAAAATCTCATTCTTCTCGACATGTTCATCTACAATCGCAAGTTTGAGCCGTTCTTTGCAAGAACGCTTGAACTGCTGAAAACAAAGGAAAATTAATATGAAAAAGATACTGCTTCTCGCGCTTGTTCTTATTGCCGGTGCCGCTTTCTGGCTGATGCAGGCAACACAGGCGCCAACGCATTATGGTGCAGCATTTGGCGCGGATGTTCCTCAGATGCAGATGAAAGACCTGTATGCTGATCCTGACAGTCATCTTGCTGCTTCAATTGTGGTAACCGGCAAGATAACCCGTCAATGCCCGAGTTCCGGCTGCTGGTTTTACCTCGACGACAACTCTGGCAAACAGGTAAAGATTGAGCTTGGTCACATGGGCATCAAGTTTCCGCAGTGGCTGGGCAAGAATGTAAAAGTCGAAGGACAGCTGCTGAAAAACAAGGATGAGCTTGAACTGGTAGGAACAGCTGCCGAGTTTTTCTGAGCAAAGGAGTCTCTCTATGCGATTTATAGCATTTGCGTTCAAGAATTTATTCAGACGGCCTTTGCGCACCGGCCTGACCATCATGGGAATCGCGCTGGCCGTTGCGGTTGCCGTTAGTCTCATCGGCTTTAATATCGGCTACCGTCGATCAATAGACGTCAGCATAGATAAGCTTGGTTTTCAGGTGATGATAATGGCGAAGGGCTGCCCTTACGAAGCGGCGACCATGATGCTGAAGGGTGGCACCGGGCTTGTTTATCTGCCGGCCAGTACTTATGACCAGGTCAGGTCTGATCCGGATATTGCAGCAATAACTCCGATTTTTGTCGGGGTTGCCGAAAAAGAAGGCTCTGGAATCAACGATGAATCTGCGTCTTCGTTTGCGATCATTTCTGGTATCGAAGTTGAAAGCTTCGTGTCAATGAAGCCCTGGATGACGATGTCGCAGGGTGCAGGCCATCTGGGTGGGCGCTGGTTCGCTGACGATGCAACCGGCGAAGTCGTTCTCGGTTACGAAGTTGCTGAATATGAGCAGCGCAAAGTCGGTGATTCATATTACGTGTCGATCACACCATACGGCCAGACTGAGCCGGTGATGAGCGAATTCAAGGTTGTCGGCATTCTTGAGAGAACCGGCACCCAGGACGATGGCACGGTATTCATGCCGATCAGTCTGGCTCGAAGCCTGTTTAACCGGCCTACTGAGCTTACGATCGTCGGCTTTAAGCTGAAAAATTTTTCAGGCTTCGCGTTGCGCCAGTTTGAACAGCGCTGGGCAAAGCTGCCCGAGGTTCAGGTTGTAGGTTTGCAGCAGGTCAAAACGACACTGGTCAGTCTGGTGGAAACCGCCCAGACCATGATTGCGTCGGTCGCCGTCGTTGCAATTATTGTGGCGATAATTGGCGTCATCAATTCAATCATGATGAGTGTTTTCGAGCGAACTGGCGAGATCGGCATTATGAAGGCGATTGGTGCCAGCAAGAGCGATATCTTTCAGATCATCTGGCTTGAAACCATGGCAATCTGTCTCGGCGGAGGAGTCGGCGGGGTAATACTGGCCTTATCGGGCACCAGCCTGGTTGAGAAGGCAATTCAATCGTTGATCGACTTTGGCACCAGGGGGTCGATGGTCGCAATTACACCGCAGGTAATGCTTGTTGCGTTGCTTGGCTCAGCGGTAGTCGGGTGCTTTGCCGGATTGTATCCGGCCTGGCGGGCATCTTCAATGCGGCCGGTAGAGGCCATTCGCGAAGGCGAATAACAGGAGACGCATATGAACAACAATATAGAAACAATGGAAGCCCCGATAATCACTGCGCGGGGACTGAAAAAACATTATAAGCGCGGAATCGAGACTATCAAGGCACTTGATGGCGTCAGTCTTGATATCAGATCAGGCGAAATGGTGTCTATTCTTGGGCCTTCCGGGTCAGGCAAGACGACGCTGATAAATCTTCTGTCATGCCTTGATGCGCCAGATGCCGGTGAGCTGGTGATTGCCGGGCGATCCGTTAACGGTCTGGTAGAAGAAGAACTGGTCAATGTGCGCCAGGGCGTTCTTGGCTTCATTTTCCAGAAGTTTCATCTGCTTCCGACTTTGACTGTGGCCGAAAATGTCGAGCTGCCGCTGATGTTTCTGCGCCGGCAGGTTGATCGCGAAAAGACTCTTGAAGTGCTTCGCCAGGTCGATCTCGAAAATCGCGCCGGCCACCTTCCCAAAGAACTATCTGGCGGTCAGATGCAGCGGGTAGCGATTGCGCGCGCGCTGATTACCGATTCAAAGGTTCTAATCGCCGACGAACCCACCGGCAATCTCGACAAGGCAAATGGCGAAGCGGTCTTTGCGCTCTTTCGCCGGCTGGTCACAGAAAAGAATCTGACGGTGATCGTTACGACACATAACCTCGCTCTGGGAGGTCTTGCCGATCGCATCATCACCCTCGAAGACGGTCTGATCATCGACGAGCATCTGCGGCAATGACTGCTGAACCAGATTTTCAAAAGCATCTGTAGCACCATGCCTGCAAGGCCATGCTTCTGCCGAGAACCCGGCAGAAGCACTGTGTACTATGGATCAAATTATTGACCTCAAATTTCACCGGGGACTATCTTTTCGCGCGAATTTATTTTGTTGCGTGCTTGAAAGTTGGCGGGCTCAGGCATATAATCGGCCCCTGCATAAATTCAGGGGCAACTAATGGAAGAACTTCTCATAAGCGGTGGTGAAGGTTTACGGCACCCGTGGGCGGCCGGGCTGATTTTTGTTTTTACCTTTATCATGATATCGGTGCGCCGCATGCGCCTGCTGCCGATTGGCCGACCTTCAGCCGCGATGCTGGGGGCTGTGCTTATGGTGCTTTGCGGGGTAATGCCCCCGCAAGAAGCCTACGCAATGGTTAACTGGGATACGATCTGCCTGCTGCTCGGCATGATGATCATCGCGGAGCACCTGCGTTCGGCCGGGCTTTTTCAGCACTTTACCAGAACGGTTTCCCGGGTTGATTCGCCTTTTGGACTGCTTATGGCGCTTTCAGTTCTTTCGGCAATTTCGTCGGCAATACTGGTGAACGACACGGTCTGCGTCGTAATGACGCCACTGGTGCTGGAAATCTGCCGTCACAAGCGTCTGAATCCTTTTCCTTACCTGATTGTACTGGTCACCTCGGCCAATATCGGTTCGGCCCTGACCCTTACCGGCAACCCGCAGAACATGATTGTGGGCAGCCTGTCGGGCCTGAACTATCTCAAGTTTATCGCAATAATGGCGGTTCCGGTTATCGCCGCGATGGTCATTAACTCGCTTCTTGCCTGGTTATACTATCGCAATCACCTGCAGTTGGCGGCGCCTACCAACAGCGACCACAAAGATAATGGCAGCACATCCGAGAGTTCTGAAGATATGGAAAAGACGCGGAGTCTGCGCATCGGTCTGACCGGGCTTGGTCTGGCCTGCCTTGGTTTCGCAACCGGGTTTTCAATGGCTTTTTCTGCCCTTGCCGGAGCGGTGATAGTTATTACTGTTCATCGGAAAGACCCGGCCGATCTGCTTGCCCGGGTGGAGTGGTCGCTGCTGCTGTTTTTTGCATCTCTGTTTGTGGTAATTGGTGGTCTGCAGACCAGTGGACTTGCCAGAGTTCTTACTGAAAGCCCATTGCAGATGGTTGCCGGCAATATTGCTTCGCAAGTCTGGATATTTTCAGGGGTCACTCTGGTTGGTTCAAATATTCTCTCGAACGTGCCGTATGTTTTACTGGCCTCGCAGAGTGTACCGTCACTTGGCAACCCTGAACTTTTCTGGAGCATTCTTGCCTATGTCAGCACAATTGCCGGTAACATGACGCTGTTCAGTTCGGTTGCCAACCTGATTGTTGCTGAATCGGCAAAAGACAGCTGCAACATCTCATTCTGGGGTTACGCGCGGTTTGGTATTCCGACAACGCTTTTATCAATAGCTGTCGGCATTCTGGTTTTACTGCAGATTTTTGCAACCGCCGGCAACTGACGTCTGACCAAGACTTGTGCCGCTGCCCTGCAGGATAACTGGTGAAATCTTTTCGGGCAGAGTCTGGCGAACAATTTGTTGTCAGATTACCTGCTTTTTCCTGGCGATCATTATGCTGCCGGCACTATGTACCGATATGCAATACATTGTTGTTTTAGTTCACCTGAATGTGATACGATTATCGCATTACCTTGTAAGGAGTACATAAGAGTATGAGAAAAGGTTTAAGTGTTCTTTGTATTGTACTTGTTTTTGCCCTTTGTGCCGGGCACGCAGCTATGGCCAACCAGGGCGACACCGCCAGATACATCGTGCGCTTCAAGGCTGCCGATGTCAAACTGCATGGAGCTTCACGCAGTCAGGTTCTCAGCACACTTCAGCAGACTCTGAGAAATAATCTCAAGTCTGTTAACAAAATTGTTAAATCAC
>MFYY01000007.1:12485-12628 GCA_001787855.1 Candidatus Riflebacteria bacterium GWC2_50_8
CAAACATAAACCCACTCTGGATCGCCAACGCATTTGCTATTGACGCTTCAGCAGACGAAATCGCGCGCATCGCCAAACTGCCCAGCGTGGCTGAAGTTTTCCTCAATAAATACAAAATCTTCATCGACAAAGACATCGCCAAA
>MFYY01000007.1:12742-12930 GCA_001787855.1 Candidatus Riflebacteria bacterium GWC2_50_8
AAAATTCTTTCTTTTAAAGATTTTACCGCCGAGCAGACGCAGACTCCTACCGACACACAGGGCCATGGCACACATGTCGCCGGAACTGTTGCCGGCAGTCAGGGTGTTGGCGTAGCTCCCGGCGCCCGCCTGATCATTGGCCGCGTATTTGATACCAACGGCGGAACTACTGAAGAAGTTCTTCTGAA
>MFYY01000008.1:0-861 GCA_001787855.1 Candidatus Riflebacteria bacterium GWC2_50_8
TTGAGGAGCCCGGTGCGGGAAAACCGCACGCCGGGATCTGTGAGGGGACTTGAGGAGCCCGGTGCGGGAAAACCGCACGCCGGGATCTGTGAGGGGACCGCTCGGGCAACCGGCGGTTCTACCTTAACCGCAAAAAATAGAATCAACAACCAAATTTATGAAAAAAAATAAGCTGCTTCAAAATTGAAAGGTGGGCATTTTGAAAAGAGTCAAATATCTAATTTTTATTATTTGTGTTTTAGGAGTGATTGCTGGCCTCTTATTATACTTCTTGCCGTCTACTTCGGAATTTGCTATGTCACAGTATTTTAATTCCAAAAAAAGTCTTTGGATCAATTCTGTAAAAAATGATTTTAAGAACCAGAGCTACGAGAAATACTCAAAATTCATGATGAAGGATAATTCCTGGGTAGTTTTTGCGATGAATCATGACTGTTGTTCTGGAGATGGGTTTAATTGCGTAATTTCGAAAGACAATACAGGACAGGTGATGATTGACGATAAGAAAAATTTTTGCGGTGTAGAAGCCATGTGTAACCAAATGAATCAGGTAGCATCAGAATCAATAACTGATTTTTATTCAGGTTTAGTAAGTATTGGCTTGAATTTAAAGAAAATCAATGAGTAAAAGATGCGTAACAATCTCGTAGACACAGGAAATGAGAGACGGGCGTTATGCGCTGCGCGTGGCGATGTCCTGGGCGGCCTGTTTGGGTGAATGTGCGCCGCATGAATCGGTGCCGGTCGGTTCGGTTTCGAGCGGGTAAAAGCCGAATTTGCGCATGATTGCGAGCTTGGGCAAAATATTGTTCTGCAGGCCCATATGAAAGAAACCCGGGAAAATATCAGGGTTTTCTTTGA
>MFYY01000008.1:888-4731 GCA_001787855.1 Candidatus Riflebacteria bacterium GWC2_50_8
CGGCAATTTTAAACTTGCCGGAAGTGCTGATTTCGTGCCCGGTTATCATGTATTCAGGAAAAAGCTCGGGGCTGAAATCAAGCGAATACTGGTGCTGATACTCGATGAACAGCTCGGTTTGCGGCAGCAGGCAGAGCAGCGAAGGCAGAATGCGCACTCCCATCATCCTGAACATGACCATCTGAAAAACGGTCTGATGAAAATCTTCGATGGTTTCGAACGGAAAGCCCCAGACATAAAAGGCATCGACGCGCGGAAAGATTTTTTGCGCAGTGCTGACAATATCGACCGCGTTGCTGGCCGAAAAGCCTTTCTTGACCATTTTAAGAATGCGGTCACTGCCGCTTTCTATGCCAAAGCGCAGTTCGACGCAACCGCAGTCAGCCATGGCCTGCATCATTTCGCGGTCGGTCAGGTCGACGCGGCCAAAAGCTTTCCAGTAGACTTTCATGCCTGACGCCTTGAGCTTGCTGCAGAAGTCCATGACGCGCTGTTTAGTGCTGACAAAAAATTCATCCTGAAAAAGAAACATCTTTACGCCGGCGCTTTCGTGCAGCATTTTCATCTCTTCGATGATCGATTCATTCGATCTGAAAGTTGATTTGTGATCCCAGACCGGGGCAACCGAGCAGAATGTGCAGGGGTAGGGGCAGCCGCGGGAAGAAAGAATGCCGTAGCCCTGGTAACGGCTCAGATCAACTTTGTGAAAGGCCGGAAAGGGCTGAGTGTCGAGATCGGCGATGCGCTCGCGATCAGGAGTTTTAACAATTTCACCGCTGGCGGTGCGCAGATAAAGGCCATTCACTCTGAACAGATTGCCACCGGCTTTGATGGTTTTGATAAGCTCCGGGCCGGTCTGCTCGCCTTCGCCTGTCGCAATACAGTCGATCCAGTCGAAGCGCTGCATGACTTTTTCCTCGACCGATTTGGGGCCGACCCCGCCAAGAATAAGAAACTTGTCGGGGTTGCGCTTTTTGAATTCGCGCATGGCGAGCAGCGTAAATGGCAGCAGGTTGGCCATGCACGAAAAGCCAACGACATCAGCAGTTTCACCTAAGAATTCGATGATGTGCTCGACTTCGAATGGTTCAGAGTATTCGTTGAGCTGATAATCACGAAAGTCAACGTTAAACCCGGCATCTTCGATGGCGCGGGTCAGATACAGACAGCCAAGCGGAACGTGCAGCTCGCGGTCTACCGTGTCGAGATAGCGCACGTAGAGCAGGTTAAGATTCAAAAGGGTAATGTCGGCCTGGCTGGCGGGCAGGGGCAGTGTCATTTGTTGTCGCCCTTGTCGATATCAAGTGGCGCGATATCGGGAAAATCTGATCTGATGCCACGGATTATGGCAGAATCATCGCTCGGAACCGGCTTTATTGCTGGTAGTTCGTCAATATGATTTTCTGTTCCGTCTGGAGAAACTGAATTCAGGCTGTCGTGAAAGTTGATTTCTACAGTCGCTGGCTGATTTTTCCATAAGATTTCGAATTCACAGGCTTCGCTGGAGGTTTCCAGGCAGATGGTTTCGACGGCCATCTTTAACGGTAATCCGTTAATCTCGCTTTCAACGAGGTATTCTGACAGTCTTTCGTCGAGGCCGTTGACTTTAATGGCAACCCCGGTGTTTTCTTCGAGTAGCTTTATTGCCTCGCCAAGTTTTTTGCCGGCAACCGAGAGGTTTACCACCCTGGCAAATTCGGGTGCTGTCGGTTCGTCACTCTCTATTCCGTCAGGGTCTTCGTCGGTATATACAGGTTCGTCGGGCTTTATCACCGGAGCAGGGAAGTCCGGGCGCGCGCCACGGTCGGCGAGATGATCATCTACGTCGAAATCTGGTCTTATTCCTTTGACAACGGCGTAATCGTCGTTTTCGGATCTGGTTGTAGCAGGCCGCACGTTAACTTTGGGAGGATTCTCGGCGCGTCCTGGAACTGGTGCAAAGGTCAGTTGCGCCAGAAGCGCCAGCATTGCGGCAGTGGTGCCTTTCGCCAGCAAACTGTGCTGTGCTGGTGGCACTTCGGTCGCTTTGATCATTTTTTCGAGATGTTCGGCGGGTATGCCGGCCAGCATCGCTTTTTCGCTGGCATCAAGAGGAATCTGAAGTTCATCGGCAATTTTGTCACGTTTTGCGAGAAGCTCAGCCTTGAACATCGGGTCTATTGACGCGCGTTTGACCAGAATTTCCATTCCGCGTGGTATATCGGTGCGCATGCTGCGCGGAGCCTGAGGCCGCCCGCCAACAATGGTGTGCCCCTGTTCATCAGGTTTTTCTGAGGTTGCCATGCGGATTTTCTTTTCAGTCATATCGATTCCTCCCGTCACGAATTACTAATTTTTATTTTATCACTTTCGCAGCGCTAAGCAAAGTCTGTAAAAGTCTGCTAATCCGGCATTTTTTGCTGTCGGAGGCTTAACTGCTGCGGTATAATTGAAATAAATAGACTTGGGAGAGCCGCCATGGAAATTGAAGTCAGAGTTTTTGCTGGTTGCGGAGCTGAGTTTGCATTGTCTATGGAAATCAGGACGAAAGTGTTTGTTGTCGAGCAAAGGGTGCCGGCAGAACTTGAACGCGATGAATTCGACGAACTGGCAACACATGTGCTGTTGCTTGCCGATGGCGAGGCGGTAGCTACCGGTCGCATCTTTGCCGATCCTCTGGTCACTGACACCGCAAGGCTTGGTCGGGTTGCCGTGCTCAAAGAATATCGTGGCCTGAAATTCGGGCAGGTCATTATTGCACGGCTGCTGGAAGAGATAAGAAAACGGCAACAGTTCAACCGGGTGCTTATTCATGCGCAATCAGCCGTCGTTGACTTCTATGCACGGTTTGGGTTTAAAAAGGTGGGTGAAGAGTTTTTTGAGGCCGGTATTGCGCATTACGAAATGGTTTATCAGCTGAAGTAAACATGTAAGATTTACGCAGGCAGTATTTTGTTTAAATAAAAAAGCCGCTGACTGGCAGCGGCTTTTTCGTTATGACTGGTTAAGCTGGTGAATCAATATTTTGAATATCTGTCGCCTCTGTCACCTCTGTCGCCGCGATCGCCTCTGTCGTTACCACCGCGATAGCCGCCGCGATCTCCGCCGCCGCTTCTTTCGCGCTTTTCTTTCGGGCGGGCCTGATTGACCTTGATATTGCGACCGTTCATGTCGGTTTCGTTGAGCGCCTGAATTGCTTGTTCGGCTGCTGCATCGTTTGTCATTTCGACAAATCCGAAGCCTTTTGATCTGCCGGTATCGCGGTCTTTAATGATACTTGCAGTAGTCACTTCACCATATTCACCAAACATGGTTTTGAGCTGTTCTTCGGTCGCACTGTAGGGAAGGTTGCCAACGTAGATATTCATTCAGAAAATTCCTTAAAAACAATAATCCAGGGTGGTTTTTACCAGAGCCGCCGACGAAGCTGAACCACACCGTAAAACTCTTCGTCTGCGCCAGATCCTATGATCTGTATAAGACGCATTTTAATCCTGATGAAAAAAAATGTCAAATCCTATAATCAACTTAATGTCTGCGGTTTTGGCAAATTTGGCCCATCATGCAGAAATTATGCCTTGATGTCTATATTTTGCGTGATATGTTTCGTAATATTTGCGCAACTATGAGTCAGATTTTAATCGAATGATTGATAAAACAAACAACAGGCGGGTTTCTTTCACGGACTAATCTTCCAGTTGCTTACTGCGGATGCGAGATGTAGAATACATATTATTGAACTCAATTTTGCGGTTGAGGGGAAGATATGAGAAAAACCCTGCGTGTTGCATTCTGGCTGGTTTGTCTGGTGCTTTATCTGTCTGGTTCGCTTTTATCAGCCGGCGAAATTCATGATGCCTGTCA
>MFYY01000008.1:4762-8861 GCA_001787855.1 Candidatus Riflebacteria bacterium GWC2_50_8
CTGAAGGCAGACCCTGAGCAGATTCAGGCAGTCACCCCCGAAGGAAAATCGCCGCTGCATATGGCTACTGGCTGGGGCCAGAAAGAAATCGTGCTTTATCTTCTCAAAGAAGGCGCAAACATCAATGCTCTAAACAATCAGGGCGGCACGCCGATTCACGTGGCAGCTTCCCGCAATCAGCCTGAATGTGCGGCAATCCTCCTTGACCATGGAGCAGACATGGAAGCGATTCGCAGCGAAGGCTCGCTAACCCCTCTGGCAATAGCGATTTTCAAGAACAATCTTGAAATTGCTGAATTTCTTCTCAATCGCGGTGCTGATCTTAATGCCCGGGTCATGGATGGCGTGACCATATTGATGGCATCTGAACGCCGGGCTTCGCCTGCTATGAAGGCTTTGATAAAGCGTTTTATCAAGTAGGCCAGATATTTGCGCTTTTACATTCAGCGTTCAATCGTGTAAGGTGACATGTTAAATCAGGTTATGGCCTGGCCACGAAAATAAAAGTCGCATTAATAAGAACGATACAGAGTCTTTTTCGCAGCAGGTAGGTATATGGCTGGTCTTACATTTCTGATTATATTTTTGGTCCTTATGGTCCTTACTGCGGTTGTACCGCAGATATTAAAACGATGGCACATTCCCGTTGTTGTTTCCATAATGCTTGTTGGCATAGTTATTGGACCAAATGCGTTAGACATTATTCGTAGTCTGAATCTTTTTCTCGGGCGTGGATACCCAACTCAGCAGATTTATCTGGTGTTGGATGCATTGGGCTTATTGGGTTTAATTTTTTTGATGGCGCTGGCCGGGATGGAAGTTGATCTTCGCATTATGCTGGCGGAAAAACGCGCAGTTGGCTGGTTAAGCCTGTTAACTTTCATTGTTCCGGCTATGACTGGATATTTTGTTTATGCCTTTTTTGAACCTGATGACAGTATTGGCAAGTTGGTATACGCTTCGCTTTTTGCATCGCACTCGGTAGGCATTGTTTTTCCTGTTATACGTGAGTTAAAAATAACGAAAACTCGTTTTGGTGTAGCAGTTTTAGCATCTACCGTCGTAACCGACGTGGCCAGTCTTATTTTGCTGGCTATCTGCATTCAGTTCAAACGACATGCCGTTCCTGGCCGAGTTGCCGGCAGCATATCAGTTTTTGACCACATAGGACCGGATGTGCTTGGACACTGGTTTTCTATCGTTTTTCTGGCCTCTATCATCTTATTTATCGGGCTATCATTATGGTTGTTGCCACGAATAACCCGTAGTATTCTGATAAGGCTGCATCCCAGTGATGATGCTCGCATTACGTTTTTTCTGGCAGTGCTGTTAACAGTTGTCTTTCTTGGTGAATTAATCGGCATAAGTGTTATTGTAAGCGCTTTTATAGCAGGTATGGCCATGGTCAAAGTTCCTGAGCTGCATGAGCATAGCCGGATTATGCATCAGAAAATAGAAGGTATTGGATATGGTTTTGTCGTCCCTTTCCTTTTTCTGACAATTGGAATGAAAACTGATCTCAAGATCTTGACGACTGCCTGGTCAAGCGCTGCTATTGTTACTGCAACCTTTTTTGGTCTGGTCATAAGCAAGATTGGTTCTGGATGGTTAGCTATGCGGCTTGCAGGATTTAGTCATCTGAAGGGCGTTTGCGCCGGTCTGATGACTGTGCCGCAACTTTCGGCCACTCTGGCCGCTGCGGCTGTTGCGCTGCAGCTGCAAATGATCAGCGAATCTTTTTTTAATGCAATCGTGTGTTTATCGATTCTTACTACTATTCCAGTGCCAACATTGGTGAAGCTCTTGATCGTAAAAGGAGAGATCAGGTTCGACCAGATAGAAGATAAAATTGCCAGTCTTGTTCAAGAACCTGACATTGAAGAAGATACTATATAACTGTTGTTTTTCAGCCATCTGCTCCTCTGGCTGATGTCAGCGAAGGGGCGAGAAAGCGATGTTGTTAATGAGTATTCGGGGAAAATGTCGGCTGGGTGTGTTGCGGAGTGCGCTGGCCACTGTGGCATTTCAGCAGCTGATTTGTATTACAAAGGTCTACGGGTATGAATGATGAAAATTCAGCGCTGTCGCGCAATCTACCCTGTGTAAAGTGTAAAGAGACGCTGTCTACTGTTAAGAGTTTTGATGGCGTGGTAGTTGATCGCTGCCCGCAGTGTTCTGGCACCTGGTATGATGGTGGTGAGCTTGAGCAGGTTCTCGGCGATGCTTTTGATTATCAGGCCTTAATGCGAACAGTCAGTTTGCGGCTCTCTGAATACGTCTGCCCATGTTGCAAAATGTCGATGCGGGCGCTGGTGTTCAAGTTTCAACACGGAGAACTGGTAATTGATCATTGTTCGATATGCCGAGGTTTCTGGCTCGACAGCGGCGAGCTTGCTTCTGTGAAAGACCTGGTTGAGACGATAAGAGACGGTGTTGCACCGGTTCGCATCGGGTTTTCTTCCGCCCGTCCGATTGGCGTGCGGGCAGGTTCTGTAAATCTTGATGAAAAACCTCTTTTGAAAGATTCAGCGCTCGATCATTATCGCAGCGTGGATTACGAAACTGGCTCCGAAATAGGGCATATCGGGGTTTCTGCTTATCTTTTTTCGGCACTTACTTCATTGCCGATAGAAGTTTTCAACCCGGTAAAAGAGCCGGCCTACGCGATGTATCTGCTTATCATGCTGAACATCGCCATTTATATTCACACCGGCAGCCTGGTCCCTGACAAATTCATGCCCTTCATGCGCGAATTCGGGGCAGTCCCGCTCGATGTTCTGGCCGGCAAACTTCATACACTGGTAACTTCAATGTTCCTGCACAGCAACTTCTGGCATCTGTTTGCCAACATGTATGTGCTGTTTGTCTTTGGTGACAACGTTTACGATCTGTTTAACGACCACGGCAAGACAAGAGGTCCGCTGACATTCGTGGTGTTTTACCTGATTGTCGGTGTGCTTTCCGGGTTGATTCACATTATACTTGCTGCCGGCCATCCGGTGACATCGACAGTGCCGGTTGTTGGCGCCAGCGGCGCCGTTAGCGGCATTATGGCTGCATACTGGCGAGCTTTTCCGAAGACCAGAATATATCAGATAATTTTCTGGTACCCGTTTAAGCTGCCAATATGGGTATATCTGGGTATCTGGATATTGTTCAACATCGCGCTTGGTCTTTTTGCTGGCTCTGGCGCACGGGTTTCCTGGCAGGCGCATCTCGGCGGTTTTGCCGCCGGTTATTTTTTGCTGCCACACTTTATGGCTTTCCGGCTTGAAAGATTGCAGGCCCGGTAACTGAGCCGAACAGACCGGCGCCAGCTTAGCGTCGATGTGTTCGGCCTGCCCATTTTACCTGTGGTCGAAGCACTCGATTAGTCCGCATACCGGTATTTCAAGCCAGTCCGGGCGGTTGTTCAGTTCGTAGCTGAATTCATATAGTGCTTTTTCGAGGCAGAGCAGTGCCAGAATGCTGTCGAAATGCTCCCGGTTAACTGGAACCGATGGACAGCCGGCGGTAGCTTCCAGATACCCTCTGAGAAAGCGCGCCCGCGACAATTTTTCCCATTCGCGGGTGTAAACGGTCATTGCGGCAAGCGCCTCCGGTCTTTCCTGGCGCACTTTGCGACGGGCAGTTTCGGCAGCGTAACTGAATGAGCGAACAACCCCGGCAACATCGCGCAGCGGGCAGTGCCTGGCAATCCGCTCACTAAGTGGCCTTGCCGGTTCTCCCTCAAAATCAATAAAGACGAAGTCATTTGCCACCAGCAGAATCTGGCCAAGATGCAGGTCGCCATGATGCCTTGTTTTAAGCAGTTCTATGCCGGCGGGAATCATTGCGCGCATCGTTTTTATAAGTAATGCGGGGTGAGCAGTCATCTTTTCGAGCTGCGGCTGTATTTCTGCTGAAAGACGGTTTGTTTCGCGCCCAAGTTTTTCTAGGGTGCTGACAAGAGTCGTTTCAAGAATGGCTGCCCAGTTCTCGATGTCTTTGGCCAGAATCGGTTCCGGACTGAAGGCCGGGTCTTCGCTGTTGGCGGCGAGTATGACATGCATGCTGCCGAGCCTTTGCCCGAGAGTCTGCATATTGGCAAGATAAAGTT
>MFYY01000008.1:8896-9375 GCA_001787855.1 Candidatus Riflebacteria bacterium GWC2_50_8
CAAGAAAACGGTCGAGATAGTTGAGAGTAAAGGTCCAGCAGTCGTTCTGGTTGTCTATGTATTCCTGCAGAATGCCGAGAACGGTGGAATCGCCATCTCTCTCGATTTCGACTGCTCCGGCAACGCGGGCGATGTTCTTGAAATTCGCAGCGGTCAAATGCTTGCCCATCTGCAGTTCAGGACTGGGGCCGTTCTGAATGTTGCGATAAACTTTGAAAATGTATTTCTCGCCGAAAAACACCGAAGTATGGCTTTGTTCAATTATCGGTCGCCTTACCTCAAATTTTTCGTCGACAAAATCGTCAAGCAGTCCTGATCCGGTAAAGTAGAGAACCGAATTGGACAGTCTGATCTCCTGGTTTGCCTTCATGCTGCGCATGATTGCATGACAGAATTCATCGCTGCCCATTGCGTCGACAAGATAGCCGACTTCGTTCTGCTGGCGGGTTTTGCCAAAGACCCAGCCAGGCAGTATTTTA
>MFYY01000008.1:9388-12020 GCA_001787855.1 Candidatus Riflebacteria bacterium GWC2_50_8
TGTCGCCAAAATGGGCGATAAATATGTGTATGAGCAGTTCCTGACAGCCAGGCAGGACTACCGGTTCGGCCAGTTCGGTTTCGATATGCAGCAGTTCCCTGCCTTTGCCGGCGAACCAGCGCTTTCGCGTGCAATACTGCTGTATTGATTCCTGCAGTATTTTATCTCTTTTTCTGTCACCGAGAAGTCTTTGCAGATCAGGCAGAAGTTTTTCACTGCCTGAGGCGCGAAAGACCATTACGGCAAGCTCAGGCATGGTTGAAAGATCAGGTTTCTGCCAGGCCGGCCCGGCAGCTTTCTGTGACAGCTCGAACCAGTAAAACCCGTATCCAGAAAGGCTTAGCTGGTATGGCTCGTCAGAAATAGTCGGAAAAGCATGTTTGCCAAGCATCTCAACTGGTGTGTAGCCTTTAAATCTTGCGAGATCTATCTGAACTGGTTGCGCCGAGCGCGAAAGGTTGGCGACACAGAGAATGTGCATCTCACCAAGCGATCTTATATAAACAAGTATACAGCGGTTGGCAGGCTTGATGAACTCGATGCTACCTTCGCCAAGTGCGTTACAGTGGCTGCGGACTGCAATTATTCGCTTCATCCAGTTAAGCAGTGACGAAGGATTTTTGCTTTGCGCCTCAACATTCAATGCCTGAAAACCAGTTATCGCGCCCATGACCGGTGGCAGAAAAAGACGCTCTGGGTCACAGGTTGAAAAGCCGCCGTTGCGGTCCGGGGTCCATTGCATTGGAGTGCGCACGCCGTTGCGGTCGCCAAGAAACAGGTTATCGCCCATGCCGATTTCGTCGCCATAATAAAGAACCGGCGATCCGGGCATTGACAGCAGCAGGGCATTCATCAGCTCGATTTTCGCGCGGTTGTATTCCATCAATGGGCTGAGACGTCGGCGGATGCCGACATTTATCCGTGCCCTGGGATCATTGGCGTAGGCTTCATACATATAGTCGCGTTCTTTGCTGGTGACCATTTCGAGCGTCAGTTCGTCGTGGTTGCGCAGAAAAATGGCCCACTGGCAGTTTGCCGGAATCTCAGGCGTCTGCTTCATTATCTCAACAACGGGAAAACGGTCTTCGAGCGCCAGCGCCATATATATGCGCGGCATCAGCGGAAAATGATAGGCCATGTGGCATTCGTCGCCGTCGCCAAAATACTCGGCGGCGTCTTCTGGCCACTGGTTTGCTTCGGCCAGAAAGATGCGGTTTTTGTAGCGTTTATCAAGTTCTTTGCGGAACAGCTTGATTATGCTGTGTGTCTCAGGCAGGTTTTCGCAGTTGGTGCCTTCGCGTTCGCACAGGTAGGGGATTGCATCGAGTCTGAGCCCGTCCACGCCTATGTCCAGCCAGAAGCGCATTGCCGAGATCAGCTTTTTTACCACCTGCGGGTTATGAAAGTTCAAATCTGGCTGATGCGCGAAGAAGCGATGCCAATAGTAAGCTTTGGCAACCGGATCCCATGTCCAGTTCGAGGTTTCGGTGTCGGTAAAGATGATGCGCGCGTCAGAAAACTTGTCGTCGTCGTCGTTCCAGACATAGTAATTGCGTGTGCTTGAGCCCTTCGGAGCACGTCGCGCTTCCTGAAACCAGGGATGCGTGTCTGATGTGTGATTGATTACCAGTTCGATAATTACCCGCAGATTACGACTGTGCGCTTCCCGCAGAAAATGTTTGAAATCGGCCAGCGTGCCGTAACTTGGGTGGACGTCGAGATAATTTGAAATATCATAACCGTCATCGCGAAATGGCGATGGATAAAAGGGCAGCAGCCAGATCGTGTTGACGCCGAGGCTTTGAATGTAGTCGAGTTTTTGTGTCAGTCCGGAAAAATCGCCGACGCCATCGCCGTTACTGTCGTAAAAAGCTTTTACATGCACTTCATAGATGATGGCATTTTTGTGCCACATCGGGTCTTCTGCTATAACTGCGCCAGTCTGGCCTTTTTTCATCGACGACTCCTTGCTGTGCATGGTATTTGATATTAAACAGACGGGGCTAATCAGTCAACATTACTGCTGCACACCCTGGCAGCAGGGTAAGCACGTCGTCATCGACGCTGACCGGGAGATTTTGCAGCAGAATCGGAACTCGGGCAAGTCTTGAGTCGGCAAAGCTTCTGCTTTCGCTGCCGATATTGACCAGAACTTTTATTCGGCCGGCATCATAGATGTAAAGATCCTTGCGATCTTTGGCGGGTCGGAACGAACGTCGGCTTTTTCTGATGTCAGCAAGATACTGCCGTCGCAACCGGATCAGTTGTTTATACCAGTCGAGCATCTTTGCGTGCTCTTTATCTGCAGCTTCTGACCACTGAAGAACGCTGCGCGCAAAGGTTCTGGCGGCCTGCGGGTCAGGCACTCTTTTATTGAGAAATGCGTAGTCACGCCTGCGTCCTTCTTTTACTGCCTGTGCCAGCTTGGCGTCGGTGTGATCGGTGAAATAGAGAAACGGTGTGGTGGCGGCCCATTCTTCACCCTGAAAGAGCATGGGCACAAAAGGCGACAGCAGCAGCAGCGCCGCAGCAATCTGGCTGTTGCCGTGGCTGACAAGGTGGCAGAGTCTTTCGCCATTGCCGCGATTACCTGCCTGATCGTGAGTCTGCGTTGAGACAATAAAACTCTCCG
>MFYY01000008.1:12044-12304 GCA_001787855.1 Candidatus Riflebacteria bacterium GWC2_50_8
GGCCGTTGTAAACATAAAAGTCGTTTAAGCATTTATCGAGATCTTCATGGCCGGCAAAGTCAAGATAATAACCCTGTTTTTCGCCGGTTAACATGACGTGCAGGGCATGATGAAAGTCGTCGAGCCATTGCGCTGCCAGGCCGTAACCGCCTGCTTCGCGGCCAGAAACACATCTTGGATCGTTGAGGCTGCTTTCGGCGATCAGGCAGTAGCGTCGTCCGCTGTGGGCCGATAATTCATCGACACGGCTTTGCAGCTCT
>MFYY01000008.1:12339-16287 GCA_001787855.1 Candidatus Riflebacteria bacterium GWC2_50_8
GTGAATTGCATCAAGGCGAAGCCCGTCGAAATGGTAGTCGCGCAGCCACATCAGTGCGTTGTCGATGACAAATTCGCGCACCTGGTCGCTGTCAGCACTGTCAAAGTTTACCGCTTCCCCCCATGGCGTGTGGTAGCGATTTGAGAAATACGGGCCATAGAGCCCGAGATAATTGCCGTCGGGGCCGAGGTGGTTGTAAACGACGTCGAGAATGACAGCCATACCGAGCTGATGGCAGGCATCTACGAGTTGCTTGAGTTCAGCTGGCGTTCCGTAGGCGCGATGTGGAGCGTAAAGAGCAACTCCGTCATAGCCCCAGCCATGATGCCCCGGGAAGGCGGCGAGTGGCATCAGCTCTATGTGAGTGACCCCGAGCTGCACAAGATGTTCGAGCTTTTGCATGGCACCGGCATAGGTGCCCTGTGGGCTGAAAGTGCCGACATGCAGCTCGTAAATTATGGCGTTCTTGAGTTCGGGAGCGTGCCAGTTGATGTCCTGCCACGCGTAATCATCGTGCCAGAGTTGCGATCTGCCGTGTACGCCTTCGGGTTGAAAACGCGATGCCGGGTCTGGAAAAGGCCCCTGGCCGTCAATTTTGTAGGCATACAGAACTGGTTGCTCAAGGCCTTCCATCTCAATATGCCAGAAGCCGTCAGCTTCACGGTTCATCGGTCGTTCTTTGCCGTTAACGCATATTACCATTTTGCGGGCGTTGGGAGCCCAGATTCTGAATCTCGTCATTTTGTCGTCACCCTTCTATCTGTTGCATGTCTGCAATTACAGCCACCGGAAAGTCTTTGAGCAGATCCTTGATTTTATTTGAACCCGCGCTGACCGGTTGTCCGGTAAAAACATTCTGCCAGCGCCCTTCTGGAACAACGATTCTGGTACCGTTCCAGCGGTCTTTGCGAGTCAGATTAAGTCGCGGCACCAATACTATTACCGAGCTGCCGCGCATATAGGCGATCAGATCATCGCTGCGCGTGCCCATTACATCTATCGGTCTGTAGCTGTCGGGTTCGTTGAAGGCCGGCACTCTGGCGCGCAGTTCGAGCAGTTTTTTTATAATAAAAAGCTTGGGAAGGCCCTGCCGCAGTTCACGCATCAGGTCGCGGCAGCTTTTGTTTTCGAGCTGTTTAAGCAGCGCAAGGTTATGTGCAAAATCCACGGGGCGGCGGTTGTCGGGGTCGGTAAGGCTGTTGTCCCAGACTTCGGTGCCCTGGTAGATGTCAGGAAACCCGGGTGCGGTAAGCTTTAACGTCAGCTGCAGCAGAGAGTTTGTTTGGCCCGGTTCTATCAGCTCATCAACAAAACCTTCTAGAGATTTTATGAATTCGGTGCTTGCGTAAAGTTTGTCGATAAAGTTTGCCAGGGCTGTTTCAAATTCCTGGTCGGGGTCAGACCAGTTTGAGTGCACTTTGGCTTCGCGCACTGCTTTTTCCATGTATTGTGCAACCCGCTCTTTTTCGATTGGCCAGGCTCCTGTCAGCGTCTGATAAAGCAGATACTCGGTGTTGGCGTCTGGAGCGCCGGCAACGCGAAATCCGGCATTCATCTTCTGCCACTTTTTTGCGGTTTCGGCCCAGCGGTCGGGAATTTCGCTGAGCAGATTGAGGCGGGCTCTTACATCTTCGCTGCGCTTGGTGTCGTGGGTTGAGCTGGTTAACATGGTCAACGGCCATTTCTTTGATATGTTCAGGCACCATGCATGAAAAAGTTTGACCGTTACCACGGGATCACATGGATTGCCGCCGACTTCGTTAAGAGAGGTCAGCGGGTTGAAGATATAAAACACCGTATCTTCAAGACTTTTGGCCATAACCGGGCCGGTAAACTGCTGAAAACGACGGATGAACAGGCTTTCCTTTTCCCCCGGCAGTTTTAACAGCAGGATTTCGGCAATGAAGTCAAAAATATAGCTGCCAAGCTCAGGGTGTCTGACTTTGGCCAGGGCAATCGCCTCATTTATGACTTTTTGCTCGTTTTCAGCGACCTTTTCGGTTTCAGGCCGGATGTAGGTGCGGTAAACCGCAAGACCGGTGGCGACTTCGATCAGAGCGTTATACAACTGTAATTGCGCGAAATCACGATAACGCCGATGATTCTCACAAATTTCGGTCAGATCTGCGGCAAGGCGGGAAATTTCACTGCCAAGAAGTGTTTTTATGACCAGTTTTTTCGACTTGTAAACGAGTTCGTGGTAATCAGGCCTTTCACCGATGAACTCATGCCAGATTTGCACAAGTTTTTCGTAGCCATTTTTATCAACGAACAGTCCGTTGACGAGATTAAGAAAGTCATAGCCGGTCGTGCCTGAAACTGGCCATTCTGGATTGAGCGGTTCATTCTGTTCGAGAATTTTTTCTGCTACAATCAGGGCGTCCGGGCAGGCTTTGCGCAGACGGTTAAAATAGCTGGTCGGTGCGAAAAGTCCGTCGGGATGGTCGACGCGGAACCCATCTATCTTGCCGGTTTTTTCAAGTTCTATGGCCAGTTTGTGGGCAGCGCAGAATGCCTGGTCTTCTTCCATGCACAGGCCAACCAGTGAATTTATGTTGAAAAAGCGTCGGTAGCCAACCTGATACTGTGACAATTTCCAGTATGCCAGCTTGTAATTCTGTCGGCCAATGATCTTGTCGAGCAGGTCGTAGTTCTGGTTTATTTCGGCGACCGCAGCGTTAAGCGCGCCATCAAAGCCTGCCACCTCTTTACACATGGTGTTAAGCATTTCGAAGATCACTGCCTTGTCGCGCTGCCGTCGGTGAATTTTTTCGATATCGCGCGAAGATGCATGCGGTAGAACATGCAGCGCACCAGCGAGATAGCCAAGTTCATCGATACCGCTGTTTTTGTAAGCGAGTTCGAGAATCAGCGACAGCGACCTCGGTGCCATCGGAAATACGTTTTCAAAATAATGCAGAGCGAATCTGCCCTGCTCATGTTCAATCCTCAGTTCACCGGCTTCGAGCACAATGCCGTAGTGATCGCCAAGAACCGGCAGCAGGATCAGATTCGACGAATGATCTGACTCGGTGTGCCAGTCCACGTCAAAACAGCGTGCAAACTGGCTGGATGGGCCGTTTTCGAGAACATCCCACCACCATGGATTCTCGGGGCAGCGAACTGCCATGTGATTGGGTACAATATCGAGAATTATGCTCATGTTTTTGTCGGCAAGCAGTTTTGCAATGCGGTCAATGCCATAGTTGCCGCCCAGTTCGGTGTTGATGTGGCTGTGGTCGACAACGTCGTAACCATGCATGCTGCCCGGTACGGCCTGCAGACATGGCGACAGGTAAAGATGGCTGATGCCAAGCTGGTAAAGGTATTCGATATGCTCGCCCAGCATGGCAAAGTTGAAGCGCGAATGCATCTGCAGCCGGTAGGTCGCTCTTGGATAGAACTTCATGACCCGCCTCCTGTCAAAGATATTCTCATTTTTATACATTCTCTCATTTTTTGGCACAAAGCTAAAGTGAAAGTGTTTCTGCCAGGCGAATCCTTTGTCACAATAGAGTTTGGCAATTTGTTTTTTGTCAGAGCTCATATGCAGGCCATCGGCACAAACACTTTCACATGTGCCTTTGCCAGCCTGTTCACAAACAAAGCTGAATTATAACATCTGTTCGAAAACTATTTATGGCAGCTTTTTGAGGCCGGCCAGTTCGCAGATCACCTTAAAATGGTCTTCAGACAACGGCTGAACTGAAAGTCGTGATCCCTGCTGTGCAACCATGATGCCGCTAAGGCGAGGCTCGGCCTTGATCTGCTGCAGGGGCAGGATACTGGCAAATTTTGCGACGAAAGCGACATCGACCATATACCAGACCGGCTTGTCTGGCGTGCTGCGCCCGTCATAATATTTGTGGTCGGCAGCGAAAGCAAAATGGTCCGGGTAACCGGCCCTGACAATCTTCATAACCCCGGCAACACCTGATGGCTCAGCAT
>MFYY01000009.1 GCA_001787855.1 Candidatus Riflebacteria bacterium GWC2_50_8
GGTTTTTTGCCGACTGCTGGTGTAGAATCCGCTCTTGTTGGCAAACCAGTTATGTTTTAAAGACTTCGAAGTTACAGGCCTGCTATGGAATCATTGCTCTTTCTGTTTATTGCTGCTTCAGTCGCGGGGTTTATTGATACCCTCGCTGGTGGCGGCGGTCTAATCACGGTGCCGGCGCTTATTCTCAGCGGTATTCCGCCACACACGGCATTGGGCACTAACAAGCTGCAGAGTTCAATGGGCTCTGGCACAGCGACTTTTATGATGTTCAGAAAGGGGCGGGTCTGCTGGAACAGTGCGAAACACCTGATGCTGGCTGCGTTTATCGGGTCTCTAATGGGCACCGTCGCTGTTCAGTATATTGACTCGAATGTGCTGAGTTTTGTGATTCCTGCAGTATTGGTGCTTATCGCGATTTATTTTCTCTTTGCCCCGCAGTTGAACGAAGCGAATCGCAGCCCGAAAATGTCTGAAACCCTTTTTCGGCGCCTGCTGGTGCCGGCTATCGGCTGGTATGACGGCATGTTTGGTCCCGGCACCGGTTCATTTTTTGCTCTGGCCGGTGTGTCCCTCAGAGGGCAGGGGCTGATTGACGCGACTGTTATCGCCAAGACCTTGAATTTTGCTACCAACATTGCCTCGCTGACCGTTTTTCTCATTGCCGGCAAAGTTGTCTGGCTGGCCGGGCTCACCATGATGGTTGGCCAGTTTCTCGGGGCCCTCGGCGGCTCATTGTGCCTGTTGCGGATAAACCCGAAATATTTGCGGATTCTGGTTGTTGCCATGTGTCTGGCCATGCTCGCCAGATACGCCTTTTCGGCAGGCTGGTTTGCGTGGCCGGCGCATTGAGGCGCCTGCATTATACGCGATTATGGTAGAGAGCTGCCCTTGAAATTTTTAAAGATTATGTTTGCCGCATCGCTGCCAAAGAAAAAGTAAATAAAGGTCAGAATCAAAAGGATCAGAAAAATTTCGACGCTTCTCTTGGGAAAATGCAGGTTTGACAGATCCGTAATCAATTCATCGTCCAGATACATTCGAATTGTTGGCCAGACTCTGCCGGCCCAGGCGGGTTTTAATATCAGCATCCAGAAAGCCAGTCCCAGTGTCAGGCCAAGCCAGTGCATAAAAAACTGCGGCCAGATAACCAGGCAGATCAGCATCAGCAGGTCGAGTGCAGCCAGCATGATAAAAACGATCAGACCGCCCCAGTTTTTGAATTGCTCGACAAAAGTGCCTTCGGCGAGCCGCGCCTTGCGATCGAGTTCTCGGCGAACTATCGTTTCCATTTTTTTTCTGATCGCGACCAGCACATTGAGTGTCTGAAAGAATTCAAGCGGAAAAAGAGCCGTAGTAGAGTCTTCCCAGTGCAGCAGAATTCTTGAGCTTCCAAGGACTGCGATTGAAAGTTTTAGCGGGTTGCGGTCTGGTGATTCGTAGCTTTTAGCCTCTCCAGAACTGAAGGCCTCAAGAAAATTCACTGCTCTTAAAAATTCTTGGTAATTGACCCTTCTGGGCTGCTGTTCGTTGAATCTCAGCAGAATCTGAGACGGATCGGTCTGATCTACGAATACAGCGAGCCCGATTACTCTTGAATCGCCAACGTAAGTTGCGCCGGGAATAAAATCGAAGCCGCCGGGACTGTTGTATTTGCCATGAACCTTAACCATTTATATGAGCCTCAGGTGTGTGTGGCAAGGTTCATTCCTGATGACTGCCTGCAGTCGGCTTTTGCCTTCTGATAAAAAGCGCCAGCACTACTATGGCAGAGAGTAAAAGAAATATTACAGTTATGGTTATCGCAAAGCTCAATTCATCATCTTGAACCGCTGAATGAGGTTTCAGGTCGGTTACCCTGATCAGCGCGCTGCGGTAATCATCGAGTGTCCCGTGCTGAGCGCAATAGATGATTCCAGTGTCGGTCAGATCACCATAGCTGTAATACTCGCAATTCGCTTCAGGAGGAGTGATTGGTGCCTTGATATAGTAGCCTTTGACCAGTTCGCCGGCTGGATTGACAACATCGGCGTGGCGAAGCGTCTTCATCGCATTGCCATTGTCCATGTTATACATTTCCACGGCACCGGCAAGCACACGCTGGTTGGCGTGACAGGCTTTTCCTCGTGCTGATGCATAGGTGATTCTAAAGCCAAAAATCTTCTCGTTCCAAAACCGGCTAAATCTTTCCTGTATGCTGAGCTTGAAAGTAACCGGTTGTGGGGGATTGATGATAGCTTCCGGTGGCAGGCCTGCCGTTTTGACCAGTTCGCGCATCTGGTTTTCAGCAGCGTCATCCGCATGCACTGGTAGATGATGAGCCAGAATGAAAGAGACCGCGAATAAAAAAATGACCGGCCAGACGGTTTGCAGATTTTTATAAGGTTTTTGCGTTCGCATTTTCTTCTCTACTTGTGCGTATTACAATAAAAATACTACCAGAATCAATAAAAATCAGCATATTTATAATCACTATCGTTTAAGTAAGAACTTGATTCTGGTAACCTGAGATATCAAAATCAGGCAGCGTCTGATTCAATTGCACTTATTGGGGGTTACCTTGTCAGATAACACATTGCTCCTGCCGAAGCAGGTTGAGGCTGATCCGCGCTACAAAAAACTGTTGAGCCTGTTGACCGGCAAAACCGAGAAACTGTGGTCTGGCAGTGAAGTGTCTGTTCCAGTCGCCACCTTTTCAGGCGAATTGAAAGCAGCACTGCTGGCGGCTAAAGAAAACGACCGCCTGGCGCGTGGCGTCGAAGGAATTGAGAGAACTCTCGGTATCGAAGGCCGTGGTCTGGCTCTGGTCGACAAGAAAACGACCGAAAAAAGAGTGCAGAGAATTTCACGCCTGCTGATAATGAGCAATGACGGGGCCGAGCGCTTTTATCGCAAGGTTGAGGCTATTCTGCGCCAGCACGGCCAGAGAGTAATGGCAGTCAGAATTAACGCAGATTCCAAACAACTTGGCGAATATCTGTTCGGTCCCGAAAAGGCGGTCAAGCTTCTGTTGATCGAGCACAAAGAATCGGTTGCGGCAGCTTTGCTCGCTCTGGTTGACCAGACTGTGTCGGCCTGATTAAGGGTCTGCATTTGCTTAGTCTGTCAGGCTCTCCTGCTGTTAACAGCAAAGAGGTTTCGTTTATTAAGACCTGTTCAGGAAGCGGTCAGGGTCAGCCAGATGGCTGAAGTGATGAGAAAATGAAAAAGCCACGGGATCAGCAGTCCGTCGGTTTCGCGGGCGGCGCGCCCCAGAAACAGGCCGATACCGAGATACAAAACGAATTTGACCAGTTCCGGAAAAATCTCGGCGAAGCTCAGTGTCTCGATAAACCCGTAATGAATGATCGAAAAGAAAGCCGCCTGCAGAAGATTGGCAATTCCAGGTCCTATAGCTATTTCGAAAACAGGCTGCAGCAACCCGCGAAACAGCAGTTCTTCGACCAGTGAATTTGCAGCGCCGCCGGCCAGCTTGGCGCTGAAAAGTGCGGCCTTGCCGGCGTTCCAGCCGGCAGAGCCTTTGGTTGCGATAAAAGCGACTGAAACAAGCGCGAGGTAAAAAGATATGCGCATAGCTGCGCGTTTCCATGGCATGATTTCCTTCTCGCCAAGAATTGCGGTCTCGGCCGATGGATTGCCGGCTTTGAGGCGATGTCGCCATTGGTTTTTCAGTAGAAAGGCCAGCATTATTGCAAGCATGGCGATTGGCATAATTTGAAGACTGCGATTGCCGCCATAAGCGACCAGTTCGCGTAAGAATAACGTCATTGCCGAGTCTGGCTTTATG
This sequence comes from Candidatus Riflebacteria bacterium GWC2_50_8, assembly GCA_001787855.1. Lineage (GTDB taxonomy): Bacteria > Muiribacteriota > Ozemobacteria > Ozemobacterales > Ozemobacteraceae > Rifleibacterium. The sequence goes on from MFYY01000009.1 coordinate 3,785, forward strand.
GTGCGGGCGACCTCAGGAAGCCAGGAGTAGAGCACCTCAAAGCACCCGAAACAGAAGAACGTTGTCGCGCAGGCCCAGGTCGCCAGGGCAACAGAAGGTCTGCCAAACTTGTCGCCTGCTATTGAAGCCAGTGACAGTATGACAATCGGGAGCAGATAATATGGAGCTGCAGCAAAATATACTGGTGAGTCCGCGGCTGGCAGCGCAAAAAACAGCGCGGCGCCGAGTAGCGACAGGGTGATGCCGCTCGCTGAAATGGCTTTGCCAGATAAAATTGCCGGTGTCTCGTTCATGCTTTTATTCTAACCCATTTGCATGCTTTCTTTGCCAGTTTTCTCAAAGACACATCTGTCATGGCAAACAATAAATGGTTTCGTTGCTTGTTTGATTTGAAGCCATTGTAGAATGATGCCGTGTGTGGTAACAGGCTCTTGTGGCAACAACTGCCCGGCAATAAAGTAATGAAAAAATTGTGTTATTTTGTTTGAGTGCTACGCGTTATACTTGTTGGAAATAGAAAAATTATCAAATAGAGGTTTTATTATGAAAAGAATCAGAAGGCTATCGGTGATAATGCTGCTGGTATGTTCGGTTTTCATGACCGGCTGCGATGCCAGCCAGATTATCGATGTCATCGGTAAAATAGCGCAGGGCGTTCAACAGGCGATGCCGGCGATCAAGAACGTTGTCGATACTTTTTCCAACATTTTTGGCAATGATAACAATAATAACAACAATAATGCCGCAGTAGATAATACCAACACCAACACCAACACAAATACCGAGGCCAACACCAATTCTGAGGCCAACGTGGTAACTGTTGACCCCAACGCCGAAGATGTAACCGGCACTGGTGGTCAGAGCACCAACGTGGCCGGGCAATCTGCCACAGGGGTTGAAGAAGTTATCACTGGAGCGCAGATAGCGGTTCCTTACAGTCAGGTTGGTACCGAGAATACCTCGGCAGCGGCTGCTCAAATTAAGACCAAATACGGCATTACCATTCTTGATGGCAAAGCCTGGAAAGATGAATGGAACTCTGCTACTGCCGAAAAGTGGAGTGCTCAGCAACTCGCCGAATTTACCGCGATCATGGAAAAACTGCCGACAGGTTTCAGGAACTGCACCAAGGGTTTCGCAATGCAGAAGGATATTCGTGATAATGATGGCAACGAACCCAGCGGCCTGGGCGGCGATCCGATAATGATCAGCAGTAAGGCTGTTGCCAATGGCGGCTGGATAAGTATGGCAAACCTGGTTGTTCATGAAATGACACACCAGGTGCAGGCCAAAAATCCTGATGTATTCAGGCAGTGGGCGGCGAAATTCTGGCCCAATGGCAAGCAGGCAAAGGCTTCAATTTCTGATTACGGTAACACTGACGCCGGCGAAGACATGGCCGAATGTGTAGCTGAATATTATTCAAATCCCGAAAAATTGAAACAGCATGATCCCGAACGCTACGAATTCATTAAGAATAACGTCTGGAAATGATGAGGAGACTAAATATGATGCGCGCAAGTTTGTTCACAATATTGGCTCTGTTAATGGTAATGCCGGCACTTTCAATGATCAGAACTCTTCCGTTTCCCGATCTTGTCAAGACCTCTGAGGTTATAGTTATAGCAACTGTAGCGACTCAGGAAGTTCAGCCTGGCGAAAAGGTCGCGAAGACCACAACCTCGCTGACAGTAGAAAAAGTGCTCAAGGGTGAGATTAAAGCCGAAGAACCTCTGCAGTTCACAACTCCAGGTACCAGGGAAAAGCCTGTTCTTGATCGCCCGGTTTTCCCGGCAAAAGGCGAGCGGGTGCTGCTTTTTCTGGTAAAGAACGAAGAAGGAACCTGGCGTCTGCAGAACGGCATTCAGGGATTGTGGCCGCTCGAATCCGGCACCGACAAAACTCTGGGTATGGGCTTCAACTACTCAATCGATAAGATCGAAGAGGAACTGGCCAAAAAGTAACCGACGATTAAGCTGCTTTCTTACGCATTAGAAGCATAAAAAAAGACCTGCACAGTAGTAATTGTGCAGGTCTTTTTGCGTTCAAGAGGTCAGTCGATATCAACCGGTGCGATATGCAGGTCTTCTTTTTCAAGCGGTAGAAAAGGCAGCAGCGCAATGCCGGGCATTGCCAATACCAGCGTTGCGATGAAAAAGCCAACATAGCCGGTGTACTGCTGAACATAGCCGCTGGTAATGCCGGCGGTCATCGCCCCCAGAGCCATCAGGCCGGTCGAAATGGCGTAGTGCGCGGTCGGGTATTTCGTTCCCTGGGTGATGAACATCAGATAAACCATGTAGGCAGCAAATCCGAAACCATAGCCAAACTGGTCGCAGCCGACGATGAGAGTTACCCAGATTTTGCCGGGCTGCACAGTGGCGGCCCAGATATACATGAGGTTGGGCACGTTCATGGCCAGCACCATGGGCCACAATGAGCGTTTGATGCCGAACCGCGAGATGACCATGCCGCCAATTATGCCGCCGAGCGTAAGTGCCACGACGCCGACAACGCCTGTAATAAAGCCAACCTCAGATGTGGTCATGCCCATTCCGCCCTTTTCGATGGTGTCGATAAGAAACGGGTTTGACATCTTGCTGACCATTGATTCGCCAAACCGGTAAAGCAGTATGAAACCTAGAATTAAAGGCAGTTTCGCCTGCGAAAAGTATTCAGCAAAGGCAGCCTTGAAAGGAAAAGTCTCCTGTTTGTCGGCGTCCTGTCGAGGCTTCGGCATAGCGCGGTAACCGATTATTACGAAGAACAGATAGATCAGTGCGGCGATGATCAGAACATTTCGCCATGCTTGCGGAATAAGCGCTCCGGGGGCAGACTCAAGAGTTCCGGCCAGATAGATCAGACCGCCATTGCAGAAAACGTTGGCGAGGCGGTAAGCGGTGCCGCGAATGCCAACAAAATATGCCTGGTCTTCTGGCGAGAGTGCGAGCAGGTAAAAGCCGTCGGCGGCAATATCATGCGTTGCCGACAGAAAGGCGAGAATGGTCAGCACGACCAGGGTTGGCGTAAGAAAATTTTCCATGGTTATCGTCTGTGAAACGCCAAGCATGGTTAGAATGCCAAGAATCTGAGTGCCGACAATCCATTTGCGCTTCGTCGAAGTCGACTCAACAAGCGGTCCCCAAAGCATCTTGATTATCCATGGCCAGGTGATCAGGCTTGTCCACAGCCCGATTTCGGCATTTGAGATGCCCATTCTCTTGAACATGGTGACCGAAACGGTGCTGACGATAAAGTAGGGTATGCCCTCGAGAAAGAACAGTGATGGCACGAACAGCCATGGGTTGCCGGTGGTCTTTTGGGGCTCCTGCGCAATGTTTTCTGTCATATTCTGCTTTCCTGTTGATTATTTGAAGATGACCAGCATATATCGTGAACGCGAAACTGGCAATAGCGAAACGCAACAATGCATTGCGGTCGCCTGAATGTTGTTGCGTTGACATCAATTGGTGATACTGATACTGTTTGTCGTGTTCGCAGTTGAAAAGCCATTGAATGATCCGGTTTTATTTTTGCAAGGAAACTATTATGAAGCTGATCACCTTTGCCGGGCCGCCCTCATCTGGCAAAACATCGGTTATAATTAAGCTGATTGAGGCGATGAACGTCGATGTTAAAGAAATCGGCGCAGTTAAATTTGACTGTCTGACTTCTTTTGACAACCTTCGCTATGAGGAAACAGGCGTGCGCGTCGAGACAGGATTTTCCGGTAAACTCTGCCCCGATCATTTCTTCGTCAGTAATATCGAGGCTGCGGTGGAGTGGGGTATAAAATCAGGCTTCAAGATACTGGTCAGCGAAAGCGCCGGCCTCTGCAATCGCTGTTCGCCCTATATTCAAGGCATTCTTTCAGTGTGCGTCATCGACAATCTTTCTGGTGTAAACACACCGCGTAAGATTGGCCCCATGCTTAAAATGGCCGACATCGTAGTGGTAACCAAAGGTGATATCGTTTCGCAGGCTGAACGTGAGGTTTTTGCCTTTAACATCAAGCAGGTGAACACGGCGGCCAGGATTATATTTGTTAACGGCATCACCGGTCAGGGCGCTTCGCTGCTCGCCAAACATCTGCAGGGTGCCCGAGAAATAACTGGTTTGCGCGACATGAAATTGCGTTTTACTACACCGGCGGCCGTGTGCTCGTATTGCACTGGTGAAATGCGTATTGGTGCAGAATACCAGATGGGAACCATGAAGAGGATGGAGTTTAAGGCGAGATGACTGCAGATAAATATCTTGAAATGGTTATCGCGGAGCCTCTGAACAAGATTCTCGCGGAACACCCGATCTGCCGGGACTTTTTTATGAATCTGCGACTTACCGACATTGACTGGAATCTGCCCCTGATGCAGGCTCTCGATAATATTGCCGAAGATGCTATTACCGAATTCGGGCTCGACAAGGGCATGATTTTGCGTGAATTCTGCCAGTTTCTCGAAACTTTCAGTAAGGTAGCCAGTGACGGCGCTGCCATAAGATCTCTCACCATCGTCGGCGGCCACGGAAAATCAGGCGAAGCCGAGATAGCGCAATGGACCGCGTCGGTTGGCGAAATTATCAGTATCGTAGGTCCCACTGGGGCAGGAAAAAGCCGACTACTCGCTGATATAGAATGTCTCGCTGACGGTGATACCCCGACCGGCCGGCGCATACATATAGACGGCAAAGAGATTACCGACGAACGCCGCTTTGATATGGAAGGCAAGCTGGTGGCTCAGCTTTCCCAGAACATGAATTTTGTCATGGATCTGACTGTTAAGGAATTTCTCGGAATGCATGCCGGCAGCCGCCTGACCCGGGATGCCGAAAACACGATTGTTAAATGTTTTGAATGTGCCAATGAACTTGCCGGCGAAAAGTTTTTGCTCGATACCAAGGTTACCCAGCTAAGCGGTGGCCAGTCGCGTGCACTGATGATTGCT
>MFYY01000010.1:0-5215 GCA_001787855.1 Candidatus Riflebacteria bacterium GWC2_50_8
ATATGGAATTGTTTAAAACGCTTGCCACGCCCGAAGAATTGCTTAAAAGCATCAGAAATTCAGCGCTCGCCAAAACCCTTTCATAAACAAGCCTGTTACAAGAAACCGGGTCATCGGCAAAGTCTGCCGATGACCCGGTTTACTAATATCTCACCTTTTACAGACACCGATTTCGCAACAGTCTGCAGCCGGCAAACTTTGCCTTGGCGCTGTTTCTGACTTTACTGTGCTAGCTTTTTGACCAGATCGTCGATGCGCTGTTGGTTTTCGCGCAATGACTTGTAGAAAGACTGCGGATTGATCACCAGAGTTTTGATAAGCGTATTCTGGCTATTTTCGATACGTTCAGCAATTTTACCAGCCGCTTCATCACCGGCAACGTCATAAGGATCTATTTTCAGGATTTCATCGAAGATTGCAACAAGCTCAGCCTTATTGCTGGTGAATTCGTCAGACTTGATATAGCTTTCGATCTTCTGCAAGAGTTCCGGAGAGACTTTTTCAGCGGATTTTTCGTCCGACACGTTAGTCGGCGCGTCAGGTGATACTCCGCAACTGCAGGAAACCGTGAAATCATCCTTATCAGCCAGAGTGATACTGTATGTTCCTTTATTCTCACACACCGGCGCCGATTTAAGGTACTCTTCTTCGACCAGCTTTTTGAGCATTGCGGCTGAATCAAAATTTTCCGGAGTAACTTTATTATCCATCAGATACATTTCAAAAGCCCCCATAAGAACCCTCTGATTAGCAATACAGGCTTTATCAGCTGACTGTTGCGGTTTTTCCTTTACAATGTCATCCTGAAATTTATCAAGACCGATCAGAAGTTCTGGCTTTTTCTCAGCCTTTTTCAAGGTGTTGGTAATATAGAGTTTTTCCATGCTTACATTCAGTGTTCTGTCAACTATAGGCTTTGGCAAGGCCGAAAAGTAATCATGCAGAGTTTTTCTGATCGCTTTATCATTGCTGATTTCGAGCAGATTGTTTATAGACTCTACTGCCATGCGCTGAATACCAATTCCAACCATACAGCTGATGGCAAAGCCCTCCCGGCTCAGATTTGCGCCAAACCTGAAAATGTGGGCAAACTTGCTGGCGGCGTCGGCATAATTCCCTTTTTCTGCGTCCATCCAGCCACGTGCAACCATGAATCGCGCAAATATTCTCAATGAGCGATACGGCGGGATCATCGACTCGTCATCATAGTCCTGGTCTACCACGAAGGTAGATTCAGTGCACATCGCCGCCAGCTCAAGCAGTCTCATGATGGTGCGCAGGTTTCCAACTGCAGTATTAGATTCAAGTTCCTTGCGTATTTCCGGCTTAAGTTCTTTCAAAGTCTCAAGACTGTTTACATCGCCAATGACATAAGCTGCTTTCTCTGACAACTGTGGCATAAACCCGATAGCCATCAGGTAGCGCAGAGCAGCATTGTTATCAATGAATCTGGCCGGCTGGGCCGCGAGCTGTGAAACAAGCGCCATAACAAGAATTAATACGATGATTGCCTTCTTCATAATGTTTCTCCTGGTTCAAATTTAGATCAGATCAGCATATTCGCGACGGGCATTGATAAGGTTGACCGGCCGGTCAATGAATGACAGATTGAATTCGGGCTCTGAATCGGCAAGCTGGCGGGAAAACGGCGAGAGCATATTTTTTTTGCCATTCTGCGCGATCACCGGTGGCGGCGGTTCGACGACCACCGGCAATTGCAGCGTCGGGCTCGCAGCCGGCGCAAACTGTTCGGCCAGCGGCACTACAGAACTTCGCACAGCCGACCTGGCAGCAAGCAGCAGCAGAAACGATATGACAACAATCAGACCGGCAGTCAGCAAAGCAATAACTGTCGGGCTTTTCCACCACGGGCTATTCCAGCTCGCACTGCTTTCAAGCTTCATGCGCAAAGACTCTGAAGCCTTTTCATTGAAACTTTGTTTTTTGAGAAAGGTTTCGAACGGATCTTTATTGTTCATGGATTCCATTGCAGAATCTCCTTAAGCCTGGCCAGAGCGTAACGATAACGAGAGGCAACCGTCTGCAGATTCACATTCTGAAGCTCGGCAATCTCGGCGAAGGTCAGGTCACCCCAGATCTTCAGATACACAGTTTCCCGTTGCTCTTCAGGCAGTTTCACAAGAGCGCTCGCCACGTCAGCCTGCAGATGAACATCTGGCCCTTCTGTTGCCGCCATCTCTTCCGGCATGGTGCTGTCACGCCGGGCACCGGCTCTTTTAATACAGGCATTGCGCAACGACGCATACAGATAAGCTCTCATATTCTTTACGGCACTCATTTTTTGAGGGCTCTGCACCCAGGGCAGCAGAGCCTCATGCACTGCATCTTCAGCTTCTTCGCAACTCAACCTGAATGAATGAATTGCATACTGAACCAGTCGATCGGCATAGGTCCGATATATCTGCTCAAAGCCCCGCTGCGGGTCTCTGGCATATTCAGTCATCAGATTTTCGTTGGTATTTTCTGTTTTCATTGGCTTTCAATAATAAAGAGTCAAAATACCCCAGTTTTTATTTAAGCAGTTTAAATATTTTTTTTGCGGCTGCCATCGGCGCTAATCTGCGCAATCTGCGGATTGCCTTTTCATGTTATTTCATGGCAAAGCAGCAAGCTGTGATGCATCAAGATCAGAAAGTCGGGCAAGAGTGTAACCGCGGCCGGTAATTATATCGAGAATGCGATCGAGGGCTTTGGCGCCATTTTTGCTGCCAAGATGCATCAGAATAACCGCGTTGCGGCGCAGCTTGTTGTCAACCCGGCTGATAATGGTATTTACCGGGTCCTCGCGCCAGTCGATCGTATCAATGTGCCAATAGACCGGATGATAGCCAAGATCCTCAACTATCTGTTCGACTTTTTTATTCTGCGCCCCAAACGGAAACCTGAAAAAGGGCGCGCCACGCCGGCCAAGAATTCTGGCAAAAGAGGTCTCGGCAGCCTCTATCTCAGCGGCAATTTTTTCAGAAGTATAGTTCTTCATGTTCGGGTGATTCATGCTGTGATTGGCTATTTCATGGCCTTCGGTGAGCAGTCGCCGACTCTTATCAGGATATTTTTCGACAAACTTGCCGGTCAGAAAAAAAGTACACTTTACTCTACGACCGCTCAAAGAAGCCAATATCGAATCAAAACCCGCATCGGTCGCGCCACCGTCAAAGGTGAGAAACACCTGTCCGCCAGCGTCAGATGCTAACGGCACCGGGCGCGCGCCTGATGCTTTTTGAACAGCTGCAGACTGTGGCTTTGCAATTCTGACCAGGGTAGCAGCGACATTTTTGCCTGACGGGATGATCTCCGGCACAGGCTCATTAATCAAGGGCTTGCTTACCAGAGCCGAAGCCGGAAAACTCTCGGGAACTTTGACTTTCTGCTGTCCGGCAGTCGCTACCTGAGTTCCCGACGTGATGCGCTCGCGCAATTCAATTGCCTGGGTAAATTGCGGATTCAGCTGCAGCGACTGCTCAAGCGCCCAGAGCGCATCTCTGGTCTGGCCACGGTCACGATACAGAATTGCCAGGTTGTAGTAGGTCCAGTAAACTGGCTTGAGCTGCAGGGCAGCTGCATACCAGGCATAAGCCTGGTCATCATGGCCAAGGCGCTTAAGTGCGCTGCCAATGTTGTTGTAAAGATGAACATTGCTTCGGTCGTAGTCGAGAGCGCGGCGCCACACCGTGATAGCACCGATCAAATCGCCGCGATTGGCCAGTTCGATACCGTATGAATTGAGAACTTCAGGGTTCTGCGGATATGCGGCGGCAAGCGCGGCCATATTCGCCTGAGCAAACAGGGCTACGACTAAAAAACAGAAAACAGCTGTCAGCATGGCTGCCGCAGCTGTTTTTCTGCAATACATTATCAGATATTTTTTCTGCCGAGCCGGGCCTCTCCCTTTTTACGCAGTCTTACTGCATCGGGAGTTACTTCGACCCATTCGTCATCGGCAACATATTCCAGCGCCTGGTCGAGAGTCATGCGCCGCGGGGCCTGAAGTTTATCGAGTTCTTCAGAAGTTGCGCTGCGATGATTGGTAACGTGGCGCTTCTTAACTATATTTACCTTGAGATCAGTGGCCAATGGGCGCTCACCGACAACAAGTCCTTCGTATATCTCTTCGCCGGGTCCATAAAACATAGCACCGCGTTCAGAGAGATTCTTGATGGCGTAGCCGGTAGCAACACCAGCGTCAGTAGCCACCATGACACCGTTACGGCTTTCGGGGATGTCACCGCGATAAGGCTCATAGGCTCTGAAACACTGGTTCATCAGGCCGGTGCCGTTAGTCATGGTCAAAAACATCGATCTGAAACCAAGAAGACCGCGCGCCGGCACCGAAAAGATCAGGCGCAGATAGTTGTCGAGCAAACGTTTCGAAGACTCAAGCAACGCGCGGCGCGGCCCAAGAACTTCCATTACAATTCCCATATAGTTGTCAGGAATATCGACAGCCAGTTCTTCGATTGGTTCAAGCAGTTCGCCAGTTTCGCTTCTTTTCATGATCGCGATTGGCTTACTAACCTGCAGTTCATAACCTTCACGGCGCATGGTCTCAATCAAGATACCAAGATGCAGCTCACCACGTCCGGAAACCAGAAAAGCGTCGCGCTCATCACCAGCGGTTTCAACCCGCATGGCGACATTAGTTTCAAGTTCACGGTCGAGACGTGCACGGATCTGGCGGGAAGTCAGAAACTTGCCGGAACGCCCTGAAAACGGGCTGGTGTTGGCAGCAAAGGTCATCGAGATAACCGGCTGGTCAACTGATATAACCATTTCTGGGTCGCAAAGTTCCACACTGATGGTGTCGCCTATTGAAATATTTTCGATGCCGCAGATCGCCACAACATCACCGGCACCAGCCTCTTCGACTTCGATGCGCTGAATGCCGCGATAAGAATAAAGCCGCAAAATCTTGCTTTTCTCAGGAACTTCATCCGGATGAATACGATAAACATCGGCACGACCAGTGAGAACACCGTTGAGAATGCGGCCGATTCCGATACGACCGACATAATCATTGTAATCGAGACTGGTGATCAGTAATTTTGCAGGAGCATCAAGATCGCCTGTCGGAGGTGGCACCTGTTTAACAATCTCTTCGAGCAGTGGTCTGATGTCAACTCTCTCGTCATCCATATTTCGAATGGCATAACCACCGCGGCCAGAAGCATACAAAACCGGATAATCAAGAGAGCTT
>MFYY01000010.1:5447-15468 GCA_001787855.1 Candidatus Riflebacteria bacterium GWC2_50_8
GGCCTGGAGTATCAACGAGATTTATGCGGTAATCCATGAACTGTAACGAAAGATTCTTTGACAGAATCGTGATGCCACGCTCACGCTCAATGGCATTGTTGTCCATGAAGCATTCTTCAACATGCTGGTTATCGCGAAAAAGTCCTGATTGCTTGATCAAAGCGTCAACCAGAGTGGTTTTTCCATGGTCAACATGCGCGATAATCGCGACGTTACGTATCATTTCGGGTTTGGTGATGTGTCTGTGTGCTTTCACTTGTTTTAATACTCCGGCAAAAAAGTCAGCCTGAACCTGCAGACGAGTATTGTACCCCAAACCCGCTTTACTCGCAAGAATTAATTTATGCCTCGACTAAGTCAGGCATCAGAAGCAGTAAGTATTGAAAAAAAAGTCAATATTCGCGGGGCTTGTACTGTTCAAAAGATTTTTTGTCGTAAGCACGACGATATGCTTCCTGTGGCGAAATCTTGCGCTGCTTAACCAGGTCGAGCAGCGACTGATCCATGGTCTGCATACCGGCTTGCTTACTGGTCTGCATAATTGAGGTCAGCTGAAAGGTCTTGTTATCGCGAATCAGGTTGGCTACCGCCGGGGTATTGATAAGAATCTCAAGCGCTACCGCGCGACTCATACCATCAACGGTCGGAATAAGCTGTTGCGCAATGATTCCCTGTAATGCATCGGCAAGCTGCGTGCGGATCTGATCCTGCTGGTGAGCCGGAAAAACGTCGACGATACGATCGACTGACTGTGCAGCTGAAGGAGTATGCAGAGTTGCAAATACCAGATGGCCGGTTTCGGCGGCGGTAACAGCGAGCGAAATAGTTTCGTAGTCACGCATTTCGCCGACGAGAATGATGTCGGGGTCTTCGCGCAGTGCCGAACGCAGGGCGTTGGCAAAAGACTTTGTATTGGGGCCGATTTCGCGCTGGTTAACGATACATGATTTGTGTTTATGCACGAATTCGATCGGGTCTTCAATGGTCAGAATATGATCCTGACGCTCGGTGTTGACCTGGTCGACCATGGCCGCAAGAGTCGTTGATTTACCAGACCCGGTAGGGCCGGTAACCAGAATGAGACCTTTGTTGCGACGGGCCAGATCGCCAAGAACCGGCGGCAGTTTGAGATCCTGCAAAGTTTTGATATCGGTTGGAATAACCCTGAAAACTGCGCCAATTCCAAGTCTTGATATAAATATATTACAGCGGTAACGCGCCACTCTCTCAAGCTCGTAAGAAATATCCAGTTCCATGTCGCGTTCAAAACGTTCGCGCTGGTCGTTGTTGAGAAACTGAAAAACCAGGCGCCGGGTTTCTTTGGCAGTAAGCACGGGCAGATCAGTTGGCCAGAGCTTGCCCTGCAAACGAAGCATGGGCGGAGAGCCAACTGTCAGATGAAGGTCAGAGCCCTGTTTTTCGACAATAAGCCTGAGCAGATCGTCGATAATGATTTCATCTTCGCCTTCGGAACTGTTGCTGCCAGACGCAGAAGAGGCTGGTCGATTAGCTGTGCCGCCGGCCGGAGAAGATGGAATACCAGTTGGCCGGGCCGGTTGAGCAGGCCTTGCCGGGGCAGGCTGGCCAGGTTGCGGCGGACGGGCAACGGGAGCGCCACCCGCAGGAGGTACACCGGGAGCAGTAGGCCTGACCGGAGCGCCATTAGCTGCTGGCGCAGCCGTCGGGCGTGGCGGGGCTCCAGCTGGCTGTGTTGGAGCAGGCGGTCTCTGCGCTGGCGGTGGTGCGGCTGGACGAGGAGCATCGGCATTCTGCGGCGAACGTGGCTTGTTTTCGTCGTTCGACGCATCAGGGTTCCCACCGAAAAGTTTTCCAAAAAAATTGTCACTCATAGATTAAAACAGCCTCATAAACTCGTCGGCACTGGTCTCACCATTCAGCATCATTGCCAAAGCTTTGTCTTCGAGACTTACAATACCCTGTTTACGGGCAAAGCTGTTGAAATCCTGGTAATTCTGACGATTGATAATCATCTGACGCAAGGTTGGACTGGCCGGCAGATACTCGATAATCAGCGTTTTGCCGATATAACCGGTATTGTTGCAGCCATCACAACCCTTCGCCGCGAAAATTTTGCGACCTTTGTTCTCTTCAGAAATCAGTTCTGACATGATTTCCGGAATATCCGCTTCTTTTTTGCATTTCGGACATAAAATTCTTACCAGACGCTGGCAGACAAAGCCACACAGAGAAGACGCGACGATTACCGGATCAGCACCAGTTTCAAGCAATTTAACAATACTGCTCGAAGCATCGTGAGCAAGATATGAGGTCAGAACGGTTTTGCCGCCGAGCCCTGCAAATGCCACTTCTTCGGCCAGCTCTTTCGAACCGAGATGGTCGAGATAGATCAGATCGGCATCAAGCAACAACGCCAGCTTAAGACCAGTCAAAGAATCATTGATACCGCCGCTGCCAATTTGAATCTGGGTAACCTGCGACAAGCTTGCAACAACAGGATCTTCGATGGTAATAATCTTGCTTGCCTCGGTATCATAACTGCTCATTATGCAATATTGCGTAGTTGTCCGGCCTGATTCACGGGGTCCGCTGACATAGAGAACGCCATGTGAAGCTTTTACTGAAGTCACCAGCTCTTCAATCGCAGCTTTACCAGACTTACCAAGCTGTTCAAAAATGCTGCCAAAATCACTGAGTTTGAGAATCACCATTTCGCCATTAACAGTCGGGAAAAATATCGACTGAATGTTAATCTGCCGGCTGGAAACCGTTACGCGAAAATGCCCGACCACAACGCCTTCGCGCTGCATATCCTTCTCGGCCACCTGCGAAAGTTTCTTAAGCCTGCTGATTATTTCGTGATGAAGCTTTACCGGCACCTCGACCTTGCGGGTGAGAACGTTATTAGTTCTGAAGCGAACTATTACACCCTTTTCGGATGGCTCAAAGTGAATGCGGTTCACCTTGTTGATGATCGCCTGGCCAAGAATGTAATTGATTACCTTTTCCGGGCCTTCCAGGCCTTTAGGAATGCCGCGCTCCATGCCCTGCTTCTCGCCAGCTGACTCTATGTCACTGGCAGCAACCTTCTGCTGAACATCTACCGGGCCATAAACCGCGCTGTAGGTCTGCTCAAAATCAAAGGCAGTACAAATAGAAACCGAGAGCTGCACGCCAAACTTGCCCTCAAGATACTCTATCGGCCGCGAATCCAGAGGATCGACCATGCATACGCTGAGCTGATTTCCCGCCTTATAAAGCGGCATCAGCTTGTGATCGCGGGCAAACTCAGGAGTTACCATTTTCAGGACTTCGCCATCGACGATATCAGGGTTAAGATGGATAAACGAAATATTCAGCTGGTTGCCAAGCGCCCAGATGATGTCATCTTCGGTTACCAGGCCCATCTCAGCGAGCGCCTCGCCAAGCTTGATGCCTTTGTCGCGCTGAAAAGTCAGAGCCTGCTTGAGCTGCTCGTCGGATATCAGGTTACAATCTACAAGTATGTCGCCCAGACGTTTTTTCTGCGTATTCATAGTATTGATAATTTACTCGAAAGCACGCCGGCAAAGCAAGCGATATCTTACGCGTCGGCCATTCTGCGGCATATAATTTGTAGCAACTCACAATTTCTACGACTTATTACTTTGCAGTAAACGCCGGCCTGAAATATAATCGAAACGACGTCAGCACATTGAATTTTCAACAGGAACATCTTATGAACCCTCAGCCCGACAACACTGATATTTTCAGTTTAAGCAGAATGCTTCTGTGGTCGGCATTTTCGCTGCTGATTGTCGCAGCCGCGCGCGGTGATCTCTGGCTTGACGAGATATGGAGCCTTGGCTTCGCGCTTGACTCTAATTCTGTCGCCGACATTTTCTGCCGCTTCAGGCATGATAACAACCACGTGCTGAATACTTTGTATCTCTATCTCGTGCGGGGCGCCGATGATTTTCTGGTGTTCCGCACCCTGTCGGTTCTGGCCGGCATCGCAAGTTTATGGCTGTTAACCCATATCGCCGCCGGGTGGGGAAAAGTGCAGGCAATGCTGGTGCTTGTTCTGGCTGGCAGCTCTTATCCGCTGCTGCTTTATTTTTCAGAAGCACGCGGCTACGCGCTGGCTATCTGCATGAGCCTGGTCGCCTTTATTTCCATTCACAAATATTACGAAACCTCGGCGAAAGCTTATCTGGCTGTGTTCTGGCTGGCATCATGCGCAGGAATCATGGCCCATGCCACGTTTTTGATGGTAACGATTTCATTACTGATAGCAGGATTTGCTGCCAAAACTAATCACGACAGCAATAACGCAACATCACCAGTTCGTCGACTGGCACCGCACCTGCCGGTAATCGGCTTCTTTGCCTGGTGGTATAACTTTTATCTTATAAACATGGAATTCGGCGGCGGACCAATATTTTCAGGCAGCCAGCTATTTGGACAGACTGCCGCATTTCTTCTGGGATTTCCCGACAGTTCGACAAGCCAACTTCTTGCCGCTATCCTGATGGTTTTATTGACTGTTGTCGGTTTGCGCAGGCTTTATCAGGCCGGCGGCAACTGGCAGACATTTAGCGGAGTGCTGGTGCTTGCACCAGTGTTTATGCTCATTGCCACTCAGCCTGCATTTTTGTATTTTCGCTACTTTGTCATCTGTTTTCCGTTCTTCTATCTATTGCTCGCTTTTCTGATAAATGACTGCTGGAATAGCTACCCCCGATTGCGCTCACTGCTGATTCTGCTGCTGGCGTTCATGTTAATCGGTCACTGGCAGAGAAATTTTAGCCTGTTAACCAATGGTCGTGGCAATTACACTGCTGCTGTTGCTATAATGCTCGCCGAAAACGGCGACCAGCCATTTCTGGTCGGCAGCGATCACGACTTTCGAAATCCGACACTGCTGCACTATTACGCGATGCGCCGCGAGGCAGCAGCTCGTCTGCAGTATGTTCAGACCAGAGACTGGCATAAACGACCACCAGAATGGTTTATCGGCCACAGTATGAACCCGGTCGCAAAACCAGCAATAACACACAGTATCGAGGGTGTTGGAAAATTTGTTCTGGTCGGCAACTGGTCATCGGCACCGGTCTCAGGGTTTCACTGGTATCTTTATCGCCGGCAAAAATAGCGTTTCAGCATTCAAAAAGCACCATTACCAGACGACTTTGCCGGGTCCTTTGTCACAAATGAGTTCAGTCGACAACCTTTTTATACCGCTTATTCATGGCCCGGCAGCATCTGAAATCGCTCCATAAGAAATTACGCCCTTTCGGGCGCACTAAAACTAAAACAAAAAAGGGACCGCCATGAGGCAGTCCCTTTTTTGTTGCGAAATCTTACTTTTTCTTGTTGTTGATCATTTCGCGCAGTTCTTTGCCTGGCACGAATTTGGCTACGTTACAAGCCGGAATTTTGATCGGCTTTTTGGTCTGGGGGTTGATGCCGGTTCTGGCTTTGCGGGCGTTAACCTTGAAAGAGCCGAAACCTACAAGACGTACGTCGTCTTTTTTCTTGAGCGCTTTTTTGATGATAGAAAGCGTTGCATCAAGAGCCTGGGTAGCCTGGGTCTGGGTCATGTTGGTGGTTTTTGCGATTTCGCGCACGAGTTCGATCTTTTTCACTTAGGGGATCCTCCTGGAAACTTATTAAGAACTCAACACAGGCTAATCGTACCAACGATTTTTACCTTTGTCAATGGTTTTTGAAAAAAAATTATCTTTTTTTTGCCTGAAGATCACGAAGTCGGTTGGATAGTACTCGCTGTTCTGACTGTAAGTCGACCAGTACACCCTGTAGCGATGCTATCTTTCGCCTCTGCGCCGATGTACCGCCCCCCTGATTGATCGAGGTGCCGATCTCCAACTCTGTCTGCCGAATCTGACTCTGAACCCTCAGTATTCTATTGCGAAGATTGTAATATTCACGATCGAGAGACTCATTATCAGTCACTGTCGAGATCGGACGATGATATTGTCCCAGTTCCGAACCATGTTGATCACGCCGCATTTCGTCTTCTTCGTCAAACCGGCTGCCAATAACCGAATTGCGTTCAAGCTGCTGACGTCGAAGCATTTCAAGGAACTCAGAACGCTGCCGCGCGATAATGTGCGTTTTTGAACCTTCGCCCGGCTCTACGCCATCGACAACCTCATTAACCGGCGGCAGATTTAACTGTCCACCCTGCAGCTCCGGCCTTATCGGAGGTAAGCCAGAAGCTCCTGGCACGCCGGAAACCGAATATCCCGGTCCCGGTGGGGGCGGCTCAATCTGCTGTAATTTCGGCTCCTGCTGGCGAGTCGAAACAACACCGGCAGGTGTCGCCATGGCGGTGGGCATGGCAGCTGAAGGAGCTGCGAACGCGCGTGAACTCCATTCGCTGATCAGAGCGGGTTCAATTGTAGAATGCGAAAATTTGTCTGGAGTATCGGAAACCTTGCTCTTATCGGTTATCGCAGTGCGCATTCCCGGCTGCAGCACGAGCTGGCGGTTGCGTGCATCAGATTCGGCGCGTACGGCGACAAGACCGGCAAACACTCTTACCTGGGTCTTGCCATAGCGATCAACGTCAATATCAAATGAAGTTCCTAACACGCTGCATGAGCCTAACGGAGTGACCACCTTGAAAATATCACTGCTGCGCCGCACGGTCAGCCACACGTAGCCAAGCCGCATGTTCAGGCCATAACGCAGCAATGTCACCATCGCATTGTTTTTAAGGCGCGCAACTGTTCCGTCAGGAAACAACAGCTCGCCGCGGCCATTCCCCTCAACGTTAACCATGTCGCCCGGCTTGATTTCGACAGGCTGCACCTGCGACAAAGTCAGCCAGGTCGAGCCACCAGTGCGCGAAAGCACCGCCCGCCCGGCGAGCGTCCTGAAGAAATACTTGTCATGCTGCGCCATCGCGCTGCCGCTGACCATCAACATAATGAGAGTTAACAGCAGAATGCCGGTTTGCCTTGTCATGTTATCGCTCCGCATAATTTTACAGTTTGCGTAGAGTTTACCGCAATTTGTCAGATAATTCCAAGAAACACGCGCTTTACTTTTTTGCAGTACAGAATACCTTTACAGCGAGGGGTATAAATCTATATAAATCCCGGGAGGCAACACCATGCAAATCGACAACAGCTTCTCCACCCAGATTGAATGTTCGTGCGGTGCTATTTTTGAACCGATCGACATCGTCGTCGATGAATTCGGCGAACGCTGGGCCGTCTGCCCAGACTGCAAGGCCAGGATCAGACTGCTCGCCAAAGACTGAGTATTCAACAACTGGTTTCGTCTTATAAAAATCCCGCTGCAAAAAGGTCATAGCAAGCGTTTGCAAAAGTAAGTGCAGGTCAAACTGCACTTACTTTTGTAATTAATTTAGGGTCATAGCTGGGCGCAGCAAATTTCTTGCGAATTGTTCTGCCATTGTGCTATACTGCCAATGTCAGCCGGGATGGCGGAATTGGCAGACGCACGGGACTCAAAATCCCGCGCCCCTTAAAGGCGTGTCGGTTCGACCCCGACTCTCGGCACTGAACAGGAGTTCAACAGGATAAAATAAACTCCACAAGACCCCGTTAACAGCGGGGTTTTTTGTTTGCCCGTAATTGAACACAAACAAAGGCTTTGAGGTCGCAATTTGCGACCTTATTTACTGACAGCCACTTTCAGCACCAACCACACATTATCAAGCACAGAATTTTTATGCCCTCAAGGTTTGTAAAAAGCACTCGGGCAATTGGAGTTTTGAGATCACAAATTGTTATCTAAAAACTGAAAACCCTGATTAAACAAGAAAAGCACAGTGACCGTCAAAATCCGATAAAGCTCATAAAAATCGTCTACAACAAAAGACTGGAAAACATTTATTCGACAAAGAAAAAGTTAGCGGCGCGCTGCATCTGCTTGAACAGAGCCTCGTTTTCCATTGGCAACAAACCTTCTCTTATCTTCAAATACCATAAAAGAGTGCCAGGGTGAGCGTCGAATGAGACCGACAACTCCTTAGAGCCGGCCTGAATAAGTGCCGCCAGATAAAGATCTTTTTCAGGGTAACTATCCAAAGCCTTTTGCCAGATCTGCACAGCCTTTTCGCGATCGTTGGCAACTTTCATGGCATAACATCCAGACAGAAAAGCCGTGTCGGAAAAGAGCAAATCACGCTCAGCGAGCCATGCCAGCTCTTTGCTTATCAGAGCCCAGTCTTTTGCTGCGCCCATTTCGCCGGCCAGAACAAGATTAGTAAAGCCCACAACCTTTACCCGCACAGCGATCAGATGATCTGGCATTTCTTTCAACACCTGGTCAGCCCAGTAAACCTGCCCGGCAAAGTCATAAAGGCGAGCACAGGCGTGCGCAAGAAGCATACGGTCAGAGTTGACTGTCGACATGTCGGCTGCGCCGAACAGCGTCGAAAAGGAGAGCAGCGCAACAACAAGCACTACCGCCAGGTTTTTAAGTATCGCTCTGCGGTCAAATATCTGCAGAACCAGCAGGCCAGGCGCTATTGCCGCCAGCAAAGGAACCAGCAGAAACCTGAAACGAGCACTTACCAGAAACACCACGGTTCCGACTGCGAGAAGAAGCAGGGCAAGCAATATCTTTTTCATTTCAGGGTTATACTCGCGCAGGTTAAACAACACCAGCACCGCGGCGATCAGTAAAAGACCAAAACATAGCGGGTTATAGCTTAGAATTGGTGTTAAGTCGCGATGAAAGGCAAAAGTCTTGTTGTTATACTGTTCGAAATTATTGAGAAGATAATAAAACTTGCGCATCTGCAAACCAAACCATTGGCCGGGGTTCTCTGCGACATGCTGCACTGTCTTGTCCCGCCAGAAGCGGTTGAACGCATCAATTGAATACGTGCCGGAAGCACCGGTTTCACGCGCGTATAGTATTTCAGATTCGAGGCGGGCAGGGTTGTAGCTCAAATCACGGTCCGGCAGAAATATGGTCTGATTGAAATACTTGCCGTTAGCTGTCGCCGAATTGGCCGAATATAGAACAAAAGCGCCCTGCCACGGCATCAACCTGAACTCACCCGAATGATACCATCCCGCCAGACCGCCCAGAACAGTCATCAGCAAAACTGCCAGCACGGCCAGAGCCGCTTTGCGTCGCTGGCCGCCGATAAGCACATCTACTGCGAACACACCGGCAGACGCCAGAACATTCGCACGCAAAAGACCACCAACACCTATTGCCAGGCCGGCAAGAAAACCAGACCTGTTCGCAATCTGCTCAGAATTTCGCAGATACAGGTAAAATCCCAGGGTCATAAAAAAAATCGCAGCCGTTATGTCGAGAGGCTCAGCGGCAAAATATACCGCCAGCGGGTAGAAACCGTAAAGCGCACCGCCCAGTATCGCTGCGCTCTCTGATTTCCATAGGATTAACGCGATTCTGGCAACCAGCAACGTTGTCAGCAAATGAAAGAGAAGCCCCAGAAGACCGGCGAAAGACATCATCAAATCCGGCGCAACCCCGACAAGTCTTAAAAAGGCCAGCATAAGCGGGTAGAGCATAGCCCGGTAGAAAGGCTCCGACGGCAAGGTTCCCTGATATATCTTTTCGGCCAGTGCCATGTTCTCAGCGCCATCAAGCACTGGTGTCATACCCAAAGGCGTCGACCAGTACCAGTTCATGTAAAAGAAACCATAAAACAGAACCGCTACCAGCAGAATTGCTAATTTCTGTCGTAAATGCACAATAAAAGATCTCCACAAACGTCAGAATACAAAAACAGACAAACCATGATACAGGTAACCCCGCTGTCAGCATAGAAATACCTTAACTGCAGATATTTGAAAATTCTGGGTATGTGCTGAACGATGTGCTAGAATTTCTCTTAGACGTTCACCCTTGATCTGGAGGATACAATAATGAAACTGCGCAGTTTGTGTGGATTTGTCGTTCTTTGTTTATGTTTGTTTGCAGGCATGGCTGCCGGCGAGCCGGAAACCCATCTGCTGCGCCTCAGCACTCCCGAAGCAGGAAAATTCGATATAAAACTTGAAGTTCATGCCAAGAGTCGCATGCA
>MFYY01000011.1:0-3448 GCA_001787855.1 Candidatus Riflebacteria bacterium GWC2_50_8
CACCGGGTTTCAAGATCATTTCCGGATGTTGTGAAATGGCGGCCATTGCTATGCTTTCTTCATTTTTACTGACAATAGCCAGCAGTATGCCACGATTTTTCAGAGCCTTTAGAGCCAGCTGAAAATCAACAAAAGATTCGCCAACCGGGTCATGGCCACCCAGACGTAGATTTTCTCTGCCAATATCACCGACGATTCCGCCCCATAGTGTGTCGTCAAGATCGACGATGACAAGCTTGCGTGTTTGCCCTGATAGTCCACAGATTGCCGCCCTGATATCGTTGGCGGCTTCTTTGAAAACTTCGTTTCCGAATCCGATTTTGCCCATGTACCAGAGTTTGGGATTATGCGCGTTTCTTGCTCCGGCCTGTTCCGACCAGCGCTGACTGTTCATGACATAGATGTTCGAAGTGGTTCTGAGATTTTCAACGAGCCTAAGATTAGCCTTCATCAACGCATAAGCAATTCCCTGCTCGCTTTTAAGATCGATCATGCCAAGTCCGCGGCAGTAAGACGGAATTACCCATAACGGCACGAACAGAGCCGTAACTCTTGTCGCAGCCTCGTGTAGAAGTCGACAGAACCTGTCGACGTTTTCAAGCAGGACGTCAACAGAGGGCCTTGTATAATCAAGAAATTTGTTAAGGCCGGCGATTCGATGCGGCAATGTCCATACGATCAGGTAATCACAGGGATGTTGCCAACAAGGGTGTGAAAAGTCGCTCAGAATCTGAATTACCTGTCCGAATGGGGCGACTTCAATATCGATTTCCGGGTGGTGGCCAGGGTTATTCAGGCAGCCGGCAAGGTTTTGTACGTTAAAATCCGATATTATCAGGGCTCTGGCTTTCGGCCTTTCTAACATGACAATCCTTCTCAATTATTCCGGTTCTGAACAAGTTTTAAGATGTGCTCGGAGAGGCTTTTAACATTCTTAAAAGGGTTTGTCTGCTGAGGGTTAACCTGGTCTCCGGCAAGCGATATCTCAATGTTGTATCTACTGTAAATCTGGTCTTCAAGTATTACCACCAGATTTACCAGGGCCAGTGAGTCGAGCGCTCCGTTGTTGCCGAACAGTTCAAGGTCGGGCGATACTTTAACACGGTTTTCGGGCAACATCAGCTGATTAAGCTCTTCTAGGGCATCTGAAATCAGGGAGGTTATTTCTGGGGCATTAGTCATTTTTCTGTTCTCACCGTTTGTGGCAGATTCGCTCGTGCATTTCATATGCTAAAAGAAACGGATGCAAATTTCCATAAAAAAATGGCTTTACCAAGCAGATTGCTGCCTTGCCGTAATGTGATATAATTCGCGCATGCACAGCCAACGAAATGTAAATTACCGACAAGGCGGCGGCGAATGGGTGCCACGCTTTATCAGCACCATTGACCAGAAACGCTGCACCCAGTGTTACACCTGTGTCAGGGTTTGCCCTGCCCAGGTGTTTAAACGCACGGTCAAAGGCTCTGTCGAACCGACAAATCGCAATAATTGCATCGGTTGCACTGTCTGTGAGCGCCAGTGTCCGGCTGGAGCAATTGTTTGCGCAGCGCTGACAGCTGAGGCGCAGCCATAATAGAAAGTTAAAGGAAAGCATGAAATGATTGAACTCAACGGAAAAGACCTCAATCTCGACAAAGTCTGGCAGATCGCCAACGGCGAACCGGTTGGAATCTCTGCTGCCGCCATGGAAAAAGTCAGGGCTTCACGAGTCATCGTCGATAAGCTTATTGCTGACGACCGGGTAGTCTATGGCATCACTACAGGCTTTGGTCATCTGTGCAATACCCGCATCAATCGTTCTGATCTCGAGAGATTACAGACCAACCTGATTCGCAGCCATGCAACCGGTGTTGGCGAACCCTTTGCCCGCGATGCTGTGCGAGTAATGATTGCTGTGCGCATTAACTCTCTTCTGCATGGTGTCAGCGGAGTCCGGCCAGAACTGATAATGGCTCTTGTCGATATGCTCAACCATGATGTTATTCCCTGGGTGCCACAACAGGGATCGGTTGGCTGTTCTGGCGATCTGGCCCCGCTTTCGCATATCATGCTGGTTTTGATGGGTGAGGGCGAAGTGCTCGGTGGTGAATGTTGTCAGCGCTTTCCCGCCTTGCCGGCTCTTGAAAAGGCTGGCCTTAAACCAATACAATTGCAGGCAAAAGAAGGCCTTGCTCTCATCAACGGGACTTCAGTAATGACCGGTGTGCTGGCTCTGACGCTGTATCGCTCGCTGCATGTGGCAAAGTCTGCCGACATAATTGCCAGTATGACTCTCGAGATGGTTAAGGGCTCTACTAATCCTTTCGATCCCGAATTTATTGCGTTGCGGCCTTATCCTGGCATGAAACAGGTCGCCGCCAACGTGCTGTCCTGCGTAAGCGATTCTGAAGTTCGCGCCAGTCATATTGGTTGTACCAAGGTGCAGGATGCCTACAGTCTGCGCTGTATTCCGCAGGTACATGGCGCAACCCGCGAAAACCTCAATCATCTCGTCGATCAGGTAACCATAGAGCTCAACGCGGTTACCGACAACCCGATCATTTTCAGCAGCGACAAAATAATTTCGGGCGGGCACTTTCATGGGCAGCCCATGGCTTTTGCCGGAGATTTTCTCGGTATTGTTGTCGCCGAACTTGCCAATATAAGCGAGCGTCGTATCGACCGCCTGCTTAATCCGCTGATCAACGAGACTAAGCCGTTTCTGTCAGTTGACCCGGGTGTTAACTCCGGGCTGATGATCATTCAATATACGGCAGCTTCGCTCGTCAGCGAGAACAAGATTCTGGCGCACCCGGCTTCGGTAGACTCGATTCCGACCTCGGCCTATCAGGAAGATCACGTCAGTATGGGTACAATCGCGGCTCGCAAGGCCGGCAAGATTCTTGAACATACTACGCAGGTTCTGGCAATCGAATGGCTGAGTGCGGCTCAGTCATACGAATTTGTCTCTCCTTTGAGGCTTGGGAAGGGCACCAAAGTAGCCTATGAGCTTTTGCGCGAGTATGTGCCGGCTCTTGGCGAGGATCGAATACTTGCTCCTGATCTACGTGTAGCTCGCGACCTGCTCTGGGAAAACAGATTGCTTGAGCGCGTCAGCAAGGTTGTCGAAATAGTTTGAGGAGCCGGTAAAATGACTGAAAAGACAAAAATCAACGCTGACTTTATTGTTCATAACCTTGCTTCGGCAGTCCTCTTTCCTGAGCCGTATCGAGGAAAGGGCACTACACCTGGCTGGCGCACTGAGGAACTCAAAAGCGCCAGTATTGCCGCTAAAGAAGGGGTCATCGTCTGGGTTGGACCATCTGCACACCTGAGTGCTGAAGTGCAGATCGATGCTGCCGCCCGTTTTTATAATGGTTGTGGGCTGACTGCTGTGCCCGGTTTCGTTGACTCGCATACGCATCTGGTATACGCCGGCGATCGCAGCGATGAATTCGAAATGCGG
>MFYY01000011.1:3457-9334 GCA_001787855.1 Candidatus Riflebacteria bacterium GWC2_50_8
CGCAGTTATCTCGATATTCTTGCTGCCGGTGGGGGAATTCTGCGCACGACCCAGGCTATTCGAAACATGCCAGAAGAGCTTATTCTGGTCGAAACTCTCGAACGTATTGAACAGATAATGCAGACCGGCGTGACTACCGTTGAAATCAAGACTGGTTACGGTCTCGATCTTGAAAACGAGCTTAAGATGCTGCGCGTGATCGACCGCCTTAAAGAAGAGTCGCTGATTCGCATTATACCTACTTTTATGGGTGCGCACGCAATTCCGGCCGATCGGCGTTCTGATCCCGATGCTTTTGTCGATGAGATCTGCCGGGTCTGGATACCAGAAGTTGCACGCCTCGAACTGGCCATGTTCAACGATGTTTTCACCGAAAGCAAGGCGTTTTCTGTGCAGCAGTCACGCCGCATACTTGAAGCCGGGTTACAACATGGATTGCGCGCCAAGATTCATGCCGACGAAGTGAATGTTCTTGGTGGGGTCGATCTGGCGGTCGAACTGGGCGCCATCAGTGCTGATCACCTTCTGATGACCGGTGCGGAGGGCATCGCGAAGCTCAAGGACAGCGGCGTCATACCTACGGTTCTGCCCGGTACTTCAACCTATCTGATGGAGTCTCATCACGCCCCGGCGCGCAAGATGATCGAAGCTGGTCTGCCGCTGGCGATAGCTTCTGACCACAACCCGGGCAGCTGCCAGTTTCTTGGGGCTACAATCATACAGGCGCTGGCTATGTTGCAATTGCGGCTCAGTGCGTCAGAAGCTCTGATTGCCGGCACTCTGCATGCAGCGCATGCTCTGGGGTTTGGCGATCAGATCGGCGCTATAGAGCCCGGAAGGCGAATGGATCTGGCATTATTCGCCGGCGATTCATTTCGACAGATTGGTTATCAGGCCGGCGCCAGCCGCGTTGAAGCTCTCATTGTCGGCGGAGTTGTTGCAATAGACCAGTTCTGAATTAAAGCAAACAAGGAGTCACAGCATGATTCTGGTATTAGATCCAGGAATGGAAGAAAAGCAGCAGCAGGAGCTCTGTTTAAAGTTACAGAAGAAAGGTTTCTATACCAGGCTGGTCAATCAGTATGGGCAACTTTTGTTGTCAATCGACGGACCGGGCGAAGAAGACTGCGCCCGCGAGCTTGATGGGGCAAAAGGGGTTCTAGAGGTTATTCCGGGGCGTTACTCATATTATCTGGCTTCACGGCGCTGTCATCGCAAGAATTCGCTGGTGCATGCCGGAAGATCAGGTAATACCGAAGTCGTTTTTGGTGGTGATGAGGCTGTTATCATTGGCGGTCCATGTGCTATTGAAACCGAAGAGTGTGCTCTCAGTCTTGCGCATAAAATTAAAGACTCTGGTTGTCATGTTTTTCGTGGCATGATTTTTAAACCGCGTTCTTCGCCATACTCTTTTCAAGGGCTTGGTCGAGCTGGTCTGAGTATTCTCGACACGATCAAGAAAGAAACTGGGCTGTTGATACTTACCGAAGTGCGCGATCCATTAGAAGCTGAACTGGTCGCTGACCATGCTGATATTATTCAGGTGGGCACCCGAAACATGAGTAATTTTCAGTTGTTGCGTCATCTTGGCCAGATTCCACGCCCTGTATTGCTCAAGCGAGGCATGGGCTCAAGTATTGAAGAGCTTTTATGTGCTGCTGAATATCTTCTGGCGAACGGCAACGCCGATGTTATTCTTTGTGAACGCGGTATCAGAACTTTTGAGCACTTTACCCGTTTCAGTCTCGACATTGGCGCGGTGCCAGCTATTAAGCAGCTTTCGCATCTGCCGGTAATCGTTGATCCGAGTCATGCCAGCGGCCGAAGAAGCTTGGTTGAACCGCTGGCTCTAGCAGCTCTGGCGGCCGGAGCCGATGGCCTTATGCTGGAAGTTCACGCGCAACCTGAGGCTGCTTTTTCAGATGGGGCGCAGTCGATTGATCTCGACGAATTCTACCGGGTTCTTGAGCGGGCTCGCAAAGTAGCAGCCGCAATCGGGCGTCAGCTCATCTGAACCTGTCATTTGCCCAGGATGGCGTCGCGGCGTTTTTGTAACTCATACTTTGCTGCTTCGATGAGCTGGCGGGCATCGATAAGGGTTGGCGCTTTTTCGAGTGCGCTTTCCCATATCTTTATGGCCGGCCTGAACTTCTGTTGTTCGGCGAGATTGCGCCCCTGGTCTATCTGCAGATCGAGGTTTTCGGGGTCAGCGGCAACCGCTTCAGCAAAATATTTTTCTGCTTCTTCTCTGCGATCGAGCCTGCGGTAAAGGTCGGCAAGATGAAATGAAGCACTGGCTGGCGAAATTTCGTAGGCGTTTTCCAGATGCTGCAGCCCTTCGTCGGCTTTTCCCATCGATACTTTAACTTCTCCAAGCGCAATCAGGGCATCATGACTCTGCGGAAACCTTACGATCGCATCGGCAAATGTTTTTTGAGCGTCTTCGAGTCTGCGCAGTTGAATCAAAGCGTTTCCAACGGCAATTCGAAAACGCAGTGCGTCTGGTGAGCGGGTGATGAGCCATTCTGAGATCTGCAGACATTCCTGAAATCTTCCTGATACAAACAGTTTTTCGAGAATCGAATCGGCGGCATGGTCATTAAAGTCCAGTTCAAGGCTTTTCTGGAAGCTGTCGGCTGCTTTTTCATACATGCCCAGGGCAAGCTGTGCATTGCCGAGGTCGAAATATGCGTTAGCCGGGTTCATGTGCGCACCGGCGCAGCTTTCCATTATGGATACGAAAGTTTTAAGGTCGTTGCTGTTTTTAGCGGCATTGGCCTGATGAAACAGAATGCTGTTGTGTGCCTCACGGGCGCCAAGAGACAGCGCCAGCAACAATATGAGGGTCAGCAGGATTGCTGGAACTTTTGTCTCGCGAGCTTTGCCGCTGATGAACTCAAATCCCTGGTTAAAACCAAGGTTGCGCGCGGCCAGAAGGAATACCGCAATTGCGATAAGTCCTTTTGCCAGCGACCTGAAATCGTTCAGGTCGTTGCGAAAATACATTCCGGTAACAATCAGAACTGCGATTGCCTTTTCTATGGCGCTTATGCGTCGGCTTTGCCAGATGTGAATAAGCATGAATCCGGTTATGAAGCCAAGTGACAGCGAGATGTTTCCGCCAAGGTCAAAGCCGAAAAGCACCAGAACTATGACTGCCATACCGGCCTGCAACCACGATATCGAACTGCTCAATACAGCTGTTGGAACAACCTGTTTGCCGTCTTGGTGAAATTCATTTTTGCGGAATGAAGTCTTGAGAACCGCATGTGGGCAGGCGCCGATGCATATATGACACTTGACGCACTCCTGATTTTTTACATGGCCAAGTTTTCTGACTTCTTCGGCTACCTGTACTCCCATAGGGCAGGAAGCAGTGCATTCGTTGCTGCAGCTTTGGCATTCACGCG
This sequence comes from Candidatus Riflebacteria bacterium GWC2_50_8, assembly GCA_001787855.1. GTDB lineage: Bacteria > Muiribacteriota > Ozemobacteria > Ozemobacterales > Ozemobacteraceae > Rifleibacterium. Next base: position 6,868 of record MFYY01000011.1, read on the forward strand.
TTTGTCTTACCTTGTGCGGCGCAAATTTCTCGAACCAGCTGAACCAGAGCCTGAAAGTGCAGATACTGCGACAGAAAGCGCGTTCGCCAAATAGAAAGATCAGAATAAAGCCACTGGCAAGAGTGGTCATGCAGATCAGCAGAATTGAGCGTGGCACTCCAGACCAGACTGGAGTCGCCGACGGGTTGAATGACAGTTCGGTCGGAAAGCCGGTAAAAACCCAGTACAGAACTACCTGTGCAATAATAATCAAAAACCAGACCCAGGGAATTATTTTCGAGTTGAGCTGCGCCATGCACGGTTTTATGCCAAAGCGTCGCATTATGCCGGCTGCCAGATCCTGAGTAATGCCCCAGTGACAGAACCAGCCACAGAAAAGCCCGCCAAAGAATAACGCGTGTACAAATACGAGAATGGTAAAAATCGTGCCGGCGGTAATTACGCCATTGCGTAAAGTGCCGAAAAACTCGCCGAAGCCGAGGTGTCCGACACCCTCATAGCCCCAATAGTGCCAGATAGCTGTGTGCAGAAAAAATAATACATAAACCAGCAATAAAAGCCAGTTGCGATATTTGGCCCAGATCATAAGTTCCTCTGTTTGCGAATCTCGCTCTCAACCACATTTGATAGGTCACTTGACGCAAATATATAACAGCCTGTCGTGCATTCACAAGAAATAATGGTATGAATATTGAATCCTGAAGCAAATTTTCACTATCAAGCTTCTCTGCCTACTTCTCTCTATACAAAATTGTTGTACTAGATCCGATGATATGATAAGATTTCAACGCGAAGCGCATCAGGTTGCTGTAGATAAATTTAGTTGTAAAGAGATAAGAGGAGTCTGTATGTCGATCATCACTGGTATGTCCACGACACAAATTGCTGCCCTGACCACGACCCAGATCAGAGATCTTGGTACTGCTGATTTTAAGGCGATGTCAACGGCTCAGGTTGCGGCATTGGATTCCGACCAGATCAATGCAATTGAAACCAGAGATCTGGTAATACTCAGTACCGGGCAGATACAGGCGCTGAAACTTTACAACAATCAGGGGCTTCTTACCAACCAGGTTCAGGCTCTTACTCCATTGCAGATGAAAGCGCTGACCAGTGAACAGCTTGCAACATTCGACACTGATGATTTTGCGGCCATTTCAACTACTCAGATCAAATCGATAGATGGCAGTGATCTTGCCAGTCTTTCTGCCAATCTGACCGCAGTTTTTTCTCCCGATCAGTTCAAGGCGATGACCAACCTACAGATTGCTGAGCTGACAAATGATCAGATTATTGGTCTCAATACCGAGCAGTTTGCGGCTTTAACCTCTGCGCAGATTTCAGCACTTACCACCAACCAGGTTAAGGCTCTTACTGATAGTCAGATTGTAAACCTGTCGACAGACCAGGTTAAGGGTTTGACTGTTAACCAGATCAAGGCTCTGACCACAGATCAGGTCTCTAAAATAGAAGCTGTCGATCTGGCAAAGTTTTCAGCAGCGCAGATCGCGGCTTTTACGACTGATCAGATTCCGTTGCTGACAACGGAACAAATCGATGCTTTATCTGCTACTCAGATTAAAGCACTTACAACGGCTCAGGTTTCGGCTCTTACTGATACCCAGATTAATAACTTTGCCTCTGATGATATGCAGGCCCTGACTAACGCCCAGATTGCGAAGCTCTCAACGTCGCAGATTCTCGGACTTTCAGACGCACAGGTTGCGGCGTTTACCAGCTCGCAGGTTCCTGCGCTGACGACCTCACAGATTGAAAAGCTCAGCACCAGCCAGCTTGCCGGTATGAGCAGCACTCAGTTGCGCGCATTAACAGCTACGCAACTCAAAGCCTTGAGCGGCGCTCAGATCGATGCTATCGGTTCGACAGATTTTGCTGAGCTGACTTCAGCTCAGATTGCAGCTTTTACAACCGCCCAGATTGCAACCTTCGATACTCAGCAGATCGCCGATCTGACGTCCACTCAGGTAAAAGGCCTGACAGTTACGCAGATCAAGGCCCTGGACACTGATCAGGTTTCTGAGATCCAGTCCAGTGATCTTGCTCTGTTCTCTGCTGCGCAGATAGCGGCTTTTACCACCAGTCAGATTCCGGTTTTGACCGATGACCAGATCAATGCCCTTTCTACGACTCAGATCAGGGCACTGACAACGGCTCAGGTTTCGGCTCTTACTGATACCCAGATTGATAACTTTGCCTCTGATGATGTGCAGGCCCTGACTAATGCCCAGATTGCCAAGTTGACTACTTCTCAGATAGTTGGCCTGTCAACCGAGCAGATTGGATGGCTTACTACAGCTCAGATTAGCGCATTGACTCCTGAGCAGGTCGCTGTTATGACAACTGAACAGATTCAGGCGCTTAACTTCGCTTAATTTCCAAAAGAGCATAAAAAAATTCTGCAACCTCAGCTTGAAATCATTGTTTCCCGCTGAGGTTTTTTTATACA
>MFYY01000012.1:0-8267 GCA_001787855.1 Candidatus Riflebacteria bacterium GWC2_50_8
AAAGCCGCTTCAATATTGGCGCGCACTGTTTTGCCATTTTCGAGCTGCGGCTCCTGGGGCACAAAACCGACGCGAAAGCCTCGACAGAGCTCAGCCTGACCGCGGAATTCTTTGTCGATGCCGGCCATGATGCGCAGAACCGTGCTCTTGCCGGCGCCATTGGCGCCGACAATGCCGATTTTAGCACCAGGATAAAAGCACAGGTTGATATCTTTAAGAACATGGCGGGTGCCATAGAACTTGTTGAGCCCGAGCATGGTAAATATGTATTTTTCAGCCATAAGCCCTCTTTCGTCAGTTGATTTAACGGGCTGATTCTACCTGAAAACCATGCCGGCGACAAGCGGTTAAAACTCGATATCGGCGACCGTGAACGTCTCCTTGTTTTCGGTCAGTCGCAGAGTGACCGAGCGGCGCTTTTCGTTCTCGCGACCGAAGTTGGTGAACAGGTCGACCTGCAGAGTGACTGCCCCGGCGACTTTCTGCGAACGACTGCCGAAGAAGTTGGTTTTAATCTCGTACATACCGTGGCGGGCATGCCTGATCATGTATTCTTCGGGGCCGTAGCCCTGAGTAAAGTCACGCGATACCAGGCCGCCGATCTGGGTGCGCGGGTTGCTGTAAAAAGCCTTCTCGCCGCTCGGTTCCATTACCCAGAGATCCATGTCGGTCTGATCGGCATCCCAGGTCATGACAATGCGCAGGTCAACGTCAATCGGCTTCATCAGACGTTCATCGACCTTATAATCCTTGATGCCATTGCGCTTGCCCTGAACGATAAGGTTGTTCATCTCTTCGAGCGCGATGACCTCGATTTCAGGGAAACGGCCGTCCCACTGCTTGAGCACCACTTCGTAAAGCAGTTCGACCGCGCGCTGATACTCACTCATGCGGCCCAATACCAGAGCCAGGTCGCGGTAAGACTGCGGTTCTTCTTTGCGCATTTCGAGGACTTCTTCAAAAATTGCAGCACTGATAGCCAGTTCTTCGATCTGCGACAGGCGATGCGCCAGAATTCTCATCAGTGCCGGATTTTCGAGTTCGAGTTCGGCAATATTTGAGAGAACCTGCAGGGCGGTATCATTCATTTTGAGAGCGATAAACACGTCGGCACAGTCGAGATAAAACGCCGGCGACATCTGGTATTCTGCTTTCTCTTCGAGATATGCTGAATAAGGCTCTTTCGCCGCTTTTATTTTTTTAACATATGGCGTATTTGGCTCCCAGGGCTTGATGGCAACACCAGGATTAACTGGCTTGCTGGCGCCAACCGGCTTGCTTTCGTCCAGGTCCATTGACTTCGACGACTCCATAGCGCCGCTGAGCTGTGAAGGCGCTGACATCTCACGCATTTCCTGCGGAGCCATAACGCCTCCATCATCTTGCGCGCTGCCAGAGAAGTTGTCTGACACAGACACAGACTCAGGCTCTGGTGCAGACCCACCAAGTGTCTCCATATCTCGTGATCGGGAGGGCGAACCAGGAGCCATTGCATCGCCCTTTTTGTTGAACTTCTGCGGTTCGACTTTGCTGAAATCGGTATCCCACCATTTCAGACGCTCAGTCCACATGCTGACAATACTTTCGAGTTTGCCATCACGGGTCTTTGTCAGCTCGGCGGCTTCTTTTTCGAGCACATCAAAATACTGTTTACGCCACTCCGGCTTAGATGCCGGCGGCACTACACGATGCTCAAGATACTGTTCGATGCGTTCGAGTACCAGCAGCGATGTGAATTCGTTGGCAATGCTGTGTTTTTTGCTCAAGGCAACGATTTCGCCACGGTTCTTGTCTTTCTGCGCAAACAAATCGTCGATCTTGCGTCCCGCCCAGAATTTGCGCAAAAATTCACCAGAAACCGCAGCGCTCTTTTTAATCGTGAACTGGCGATCGGTCTTTTCAGTGCTATGGCCGCCAAACTGCAACAACAGCTCGGCTTCGGCGCCTTCAAGAACACCGGCGAGCATGAAACGAGGATGAACAGGCACCACGCCCGCCGGGTAAATCTCGGCGAGCCCAGCGCCGGCCTTGCGGCTGACCAGCCCGAAGAAATCTGCGCCAATCAGTTTTACCGCGCGTTCGAGCTCAACATTTTTGAGGTTGATCATGCTTCCGCCACTTTTGCGGCAGACGGTCTGCAAAAAGCCATAGTCAGCGCCATCGGCACTGCACACTGCATATACCGGGGCATTGAACTCAGGCATGGTGGCACGGCCAAAGGTGTTCAAACCGTCAGACAGGAGCAGATAGAAATCTGGTTTCTTAATTTCAGCAGCAAGCCCTGTAAAAGAAGTGCCACCATCAAAACGAATACTGTCAACATGCTTGAGCAGAGCGGCCGGATCACCACGCTTCAGCGAAAAAGAGACGGCCTTGCCAGGCTTGTTTCTGAATTCGACAAATTCAACTTCGAACTGACCAGCAACCCGGTCAGACGCTAAAAGTGAGGTCAAAAATTTCTTTTCGAGTTCGAGATCGCGCTTTGCCGCAGAACCAGAAGCATCATAGAGCACAACAATGCGCTGTGCCTCTTTTGCCGACGAACCACTGCGATTGGCGACAACTCCCTGAACGCTGAAATAAAACTGCCCGTCAGCAGACTTCTCGACAAACACCGCTCCTGCCTCTGGCAGCGGCACATCAACCAGCAGTTCTGACTTTATTTCCTGCTTGTTTACGGTCAATTCGCTGAACCAGCCCGACTTAACCTGTTTAAATTCGGAAGGCTGCAAACCCTGGATCTCAATTTCAGGTTTTTCGTCAGCGCTCAGCACTTCGACACGCAGATTAAAGCGGTCGGTTGCCTTGCTGAGCTGGAGAGGAACCCGATAACGCGCACTGGCATCATCTATCGCCAGTTCGGTAAGATAAATAACCTGAACGGTTCTGATACCACGAGGACTAAGCGGGTAAACTCTGGTTTTAAAATTGTTGCCCTTAACCTTCTCGACGAGCCCCGGGTCAACGCCCTTACGCACTTCAGTTTCGAAAATCTCACGCGCTTTCTGTTTTTCGACGGCCACGCCTTCGACGAGGTCGCCGTTAACATCAAGAGCATAACCAGAAACGATGGCGCCTTCCGGCATGGGAAATTCAAGTTCACCCTCGAGAACCCGCGAATTCGGGTTATAAAACTTCATCGTCATGGTTGTCTCGGCCAGATGCCCGAATATGCGCACACGCATTTCGAGGTCAGAAAGCCTGACCGGTTCTTCTCCGGCCCTTTCGACAATCATCAGGGGAACCTGAGCATTCACTACTGCCGCTAAAGCCACAAAAAACAGGATCAACAGATATTTTCGCATATTTACCCCTCTTGTATCTGAAAGTGCTTAATTCGATCTTCTTTAATAACGCGAGTAATTGTCGGCGGATTTACAAAAATAATTTCAGTTGTCAGCATTCGTTGCCAGGGCAAGGGCATCATGAGTCTGGCCGAGAACCCTCTCAAAAAGGCCTATTCGATAGAAAGCCGCCATAGAAAGCTGCTCTCCGGCGCTACCCAGAATAGAAACCTGCTTGTGACGAAAATGATAGAACAGAAACAGCTGGCGGGTTCTTTCGTCTTTCAAGCTCTTCATAAGCTCTGCGTAGGTCGCCAGCAGGCGATTGAGGTTTTCCATTTTTACCAGCACGGTCTTTTCGGCGACAAAGCGGTCGTTGGCGGGGTTCAGCGTAAAATTGCGCAACAACTGTGCACGAAAGCTTTCGCCGTAGTGTTTAAAAAGAATAAGTGCCGCCATTCCGCGCAGGGCGACGTTCTGGCTGCGCATCGCCGATTCGATCAAGCGCAGAGACTGCCCTTCCGGCTTCCGGTCAATAAAGGCGGCAATGCCGTTAATCAGCTTGACCTCGTTGTCAGTAAGCGATATCGCTTCTGCACGCGCGGCTGAAAACAAACAGGCCAGCAACAAAAGCGGCAACACCAGCTTAGTCAATTTCTTCATAGGGGTAGCATACCGTTATAACCTTGGGAATTTCGCTATCTTTTACTACAACCTTTATAAAATCACCATTGAAACGCTCACCGATTATCGCCAGCTTTTCACCATCACGCTCTGCCCAGCGGCCGGCCACGCGCCCGTTGACCACCGCATCTTCGACCTGCCTGATAAAGATGTCTCTGGCGATCATCTGATCATATGCGTGCCTGGTCATCTGGTATTCGCCGGCCTTTACCAGCCGGGCAATTCTGCGCCGCCCCATTCTCTACCGTCCTTGATCAAGCTCCTTGAACAGCCCGCTGCGCGCTTTACTGCCATCACACTTCAGCCAGGCCTCAGAAACCGGCTCAAGCTCCTGAACTGCATCAAGATCGGCAAAAAGCTCACGCCTTTTCTGCTCTATTTTACTCTCCGCCTCATCATTTCGCAAAGGCGCAGTTTCTTTTTCCGAGAAAAAGTCGTTAAAAAGACCGACCATAACCTCGCCAACGTCACCAGTGGGCTTCCTGTTGTCTTCGTCGTCATCGTCAACAGCCGGCGGCGGCCAGGAATATTCTGCAGCAACTGGCGCAGCCTGCGTTAAAATGTCAGCGACAGCAGTCTCGACCGGTTCATCGTTCGCAACCTCATCAACAGTGTCACCAGCCACATTTTCAGTGGTCGGCTCATAATCATACTGCTGAGCGGCAGCACCTGGAGCATTCTGCTCATCATGCACATACTCGCTACCATGCGGGGCTTCATAGCCCTGCGTGTCTGCTTGATCGACCTGATCAGCAGCCGATTGCGCTTCTTCTGCTGGCGCGGAAAGGTCAGAACCGGCTGTTTCCTGAGTTTCCGCTGCTCTGGCCGAGGCCTGATTCTTGATTCTGGCACGCATTTCCAATGCTGCGGCATTTAAGGGAACCAGCTCAATCAGGTTGTCGGCATAGAGAAGAGCCTTGTTCTTGTCGCCGATTCTATAGCAGCTTTCCATGAGCAATGTAAAAAGGGTAATGCGATCGTTACGTTCGCGAACCTCGCCAAAACAGCTTTCAAGAGAACGTACTGCCAGCGACGGAAACACCTTCGACAATAACGATACTCTCCACCAGTAGGTCGACTCAAACCAGTTGAAAAACGGGCGGATCATTTTGATCATCAGCAGAAAGACGACAATGAGCAGAACAACCGCAACAGGTCTGCCGGAGCCATGCATCCACAGCAACAAAGACGGCCAGCGCAGCAGCGCGTCACCTGGCCGCATTTCCTGCGCTGTTTTATAATGTTCGCGCGCTTCATTCAGCTTGTTGTTGGCAATATCAAGACGCATTAGCACATAACTGGCGTAAAAGCTTTTGCCGGCCCTTTTATTAATATCTGTAGCAGCGGCACGCAGCTGTGCCGGATCAAGATGGGCGGTGGCAAAATTGGCCATAAGGCGCATCTCCCAGATCTGCAGCATTTTTTCGAGCGAATTCATCAGACCGGGATTGCGATTCAAGAACAGCCGGAGTTTAACATACTCGCCTTTTCTGAAAAGTTCTTCGGCTTCAGCGAACCTTTCATCTGCCTTCATTCGCGAAAAAGCGATTTCCTGCTCGACTTCGACCAGGCGTTGGGCATGTTCCGGGAAATAGCTTTTAAGCGCAAGTATTCTGCGCAACAAGGTGCTTACCAGCTGGATATCCTGCTCACTTTCAGCCTTGCGCAGGTCTGCTTCGAGGCGACGCAACTTAAGCTGCAGACGGTCGGCATCGCTCAGCGCTACTGAATCCGGGCGTTTGCGCTCTTCTTCTATCCTCTCGATGATCCCGCGGGCAAAAAAATTGTTGGCATCGAGTTTCAGGATCTCTTCGGCCCGGCGGCGCGCGTCTTCGTATTTTTTGCTCATCAGGTCGTCATTGGCCTGGATGATGATCTTGTCAATCTGTTCGGCAGTATTGAGACGGCGGTAAAGGTCTTCAAGGCCGCTATAGCGGTAGTCGAACCTGCGCACCTGATCAAGACAGGCTCTGGCGGCAGTAAGGTTGCCAATGGCCATTTCTACTTCGGCAAGTCTCAGTATCTTTATCGCCTTGGCATCGGCGAGCAGCTTAACGTCGGCAAGCTGTTTCTTCAGCTCCTGCGATTCCGGCTGCAGACCGGAAAAAATTTGCGCGATCTGCAGACGATAGAGAATTTGTTCATCTCTGACCAGCTCGGCGTCAAGCTTGCGCAATATTTTCAGCCATTCTTCGTTGATGCTGACCGGCATGCCAAGCTTAACAGCATCAAGAAAAGCCTGCCCGGAAAAGATAAAATTTTCAGATCCCGGTATTACCATGCAGGCCTTCATCAGCAGCAGCCAGTCACCGGCATCAGCTACGGCCAGGCTGCATATTTCCCGCTGCAGTTTATGAAATTCAGCGAGCTGTTCAGCAGTCAGATCATCGACCGACTTGCCAGAAGTAATTTTCGACACCTCGGAGGAAAGAGCCTGGCGAAGCTGTTTCGCGCTATCTGGCAAATTCAACTTTGCAGAAACGCACAGACGCAACAAACGCAGTGCCTCGGCCTGGTTGCCAGACTCAATGGCCTGCGCGGTCTCGACCCACAGACTGTCTTCGATCGCGGGTTGCGCGATAGATCTGTTTACACAGAACAACAGCATAAACAACACAAGCAGCGTTGCCGGCACAGTTCGGTAAACAGCCATAAGCAATTTCCTCGAAAGTAAATTCACAAAGCAAAGCCTGCAATATTGCCAGCCGCTTGCGGTCGCTCTCAAAAATCGTCAGATCAAGGTTTACTGGTTCTATAATTCCAATGTTTGCAATCCTCAGCACACTTCTACCGGCTGACTGCGCGCCAGAAGAGTATTTCATAGAACAATCAGAATTGCCTTACCGGGAATTACTGAACAATGCTTGTTAAACCTGCGAAAACATTTTATCATAAGCTGGAAACATTATGATGTACTTTTTAATGCGACGCGGAGGATCAGATGGGCGTTAAATTTTCCGTTTTTAACGGAATGACCCGGCAGAACAAGATAAACGCGCTGATGAACATCAGAAAAAGCGAGCTGAAAGAACGCGCCGATTATTATCTTTCGTTGTATGCCATGCTCGATGAAGACATGCAGATTGTCATGGCTGCCAAAATGGCCGCCAGCAATTTTAACAAGCAGAGCTGGTTCGTCGATTTCGGCAAAATAAACTCAAGCGAACTGAAAGTTAAGATTTCAGAATTTTTTCGTGACAGCATCGGCTTTGGCCCGCAATTGTTCAAGATTGATGACATGGTTCCAAATCTTATCGCCCAGAATCTGCAGAAACGGCAAAAACGTTATGAACTGATGCAGGAATGGGATGGCCCTTTCCCGCCGACAGCGCGACTGCTCAATACTCTGCGCGAAGACACGCAACAGATGATACAGTCAGTCATCAAAAAAGACGAAAAGGTTGAAAAGTGCTGGCTCTGCCTTTATAACGAGGGCCTGCAGCCATTCCGCGATTGTCAACGCTCGCTTGACAGCAACGCAGCCACCACCCTGGTCAACCTCAGCCGAATTCTCAACCCGGGCCAGATTTCGCCGGCTCTTGAGCAGATGTTTTCGCAGATCGACCGGCCGATTTACCTGCTTGCCATGATCACCAGCAAACGCTGCTTTCTCGTGCTGCGAGACGAGCTGCGAACATCTCAGGCTTCAATACTGGCGTTCAATCTGCAGCATGTGCTGAGCGTTCAGACGATAAGCGAAGCCGGCACGGTCAACGTCGAGATTGAGACGCCTCAGGATATTTTCAGGCTGCCACATATGGTTGCTGAAGACGCCTACGAAGCCGGCAATCTCATCCGCGAAAAGAGCATCGAAGCAATAGAGTCGCAGGAAGAGTTTATTGAACGCGATTTTGAAAAGGAACTCAAAAAACTCGACATGCTGTTCAAGGCAAAAGCCGTTAAGAACAGTGAATACAATTTTCGCAAATCGCGATTGCAGAAGATGGAGCTTGAGAAATTTTCTGACGCCAATATCGAACTGCTTCTGGCGAAGCGCTTTGCCGAGGGCGGCAGTAACGACCAGTTTGATGAACAGCTGATCAAGAAATTCACTTTCGAAAAGACCGTCATGTTTACCGATATCGTGGGTTTTTCGTCGAAGGCCTCGCAGAAGATGCTTCTCGACACCATGACCCTGTTGGCTGTTCACGATAAGCTGCTGGTGCCAATCTTTACCAAATACGATGGAACCCTGATCAAGAAAATTGGCGATGCGCTGATGGTGAGGTTTGACGACCCGCTCAGAGCCTGCAACGCCGCAAGAGAAATGCAGGCCGAGCTGTTTGCTTTTAATCAGCG
>MFYY01000012.1:8274-8636 GCA_001787855.1 Candidatus Riflebacteria bacterium GWC2_50_8
GAGAAGATATTCATCAGAATCGGCATAAACACTGGCACAGTGTTTGTTAAAAACGAAGATGTTTTTGGCGAAGCGGTAAACATTGCCGCACGCATGGAAAATCTTGCCAAACCCGGCCGCATATTCATTACTGAGACTACGAGCGAAAAGCTGGCCGGGCGAATTCCATGTACCGATCTTGGCTATCACCAGGTTAAGGGCAAGAGTGAGCCTCTGCGCGTCTTTTCACTACAGGATAACGCTAACGCTGACGAAATGGCCAAGATGGCAGCACACTACATGCAGGAAGCCGGAATTCAGGCGGTTGAGCAGCCTCCGATGGAAGCTCAGTCGCCAGAAGCCGCAAAAAAGCCGGCTACAGC
>MFYY01000012.1:8662-13413 GCA_001787855.1 Candidatus Riflebacteria bacterium GWC2_50_8
GCCTGCTGCGAATGCTTCAGCAGCAAAAGCCAGGCCAACAGAATCGTTTCTGCCCGACCTTGCAGACGCCTCTGCACCGCCAGCCGCGCCGGCAGCTGTCAATGCCGTCCCTATTCCACCGCACAAACAGATTCTGCAATCGGTAGATCTTGCCAGAAACAGCTATATCGCTTCAGTAAAACAGGGCAAAAAGCGCAATCCCGATCTAGAAGACTGGTTTGCCCGCTTTGAAGAGCATCTGCGCCCGAATATCGAACAATAATTTAGAAAAACTATGGTTGAAAAAAGCAAACCTGACAATCAGAACAAACCTGAAGAAGACGATGAAGACATCTACATAAAGCTTAACGCGTTCAAACCGCCAGAATGCAAGCTGAAAAAGCACCCCTGCAAAGACTGTTTCAACTGCTTGTTCTGCGGCGACGCCCGCTGTGAAATCTGTCTGAGAAGTAAATGCTGCCATGCCAATAACCAAAAACAACCTGAAAAAAACGACAAGTAGCGTAAAATTCTATAACACTTTTTCTACCGCTCTCGGGCCGGCAGCAATCGCCTGGTGTAATGGCCTGGTTAACGGACTGCTCCTGCCAGAAGCCTCGCAAGCCAGCCTGCGCAAGAGAATCGCGCAGTGTTATAGCGATTGCCAGATTGCGGCACCGCCACCACCTATAGCCCGCCTGATTGAACAGATTCAGGGTTATTTTGCCGGCAAGCCTGCTGATTTCAAGAATGCACGACTTGACATCTCCAGCTGCACACCTTTCTGCCAGGAGGTTTACGAACATCTGCGCAAGGTGCCGGCCGGCTCGCTCATTTCATACAAAGCACTTGCCGAGGCATGCGGGCGACCAGCGGCGGCGCGTGCCATCGGCCTGGCTGCCGGCAAAAATCCGATTCCGTTGCTGATACCCTGCCATCGCATAGTTAATGCTGATGGGCGGCTCGGCGGCTTTTCGGCCGGCGGTGGCACCAGCCTGAAAGCACAGATGCTACGTCTCGAAGAAATCGAAGTCGAAGAAAATCCGGCTCTTCGCATCAAAGCGCCTTTGTTGATCAGCGATTGCGATATCGACCAGGTATTAAAGCAACTCAGTCGTTCTGACGCCGACATGAGTCGTCTGATAAAAACCGCACCACGCTTCAATCTTGAATTTAACGCCAACACCTCGATTTTTCAGGCCTTGCTCGAATCGATTGTCTATCAGCAACTGACTGGCAAGGCTGCCGCGACCATCTTTCGCCGGGTGCTTGACCTGTTTTCCGGCAAGCATGACGTGAACCCGCTTGATATAATCAGGGCAGGCGAGACTGAGCTGAGATCTGCCGGCCTGTCGCAGAACAAGGTGCTGGCGATCAAGGATCTTGCCCAGTTCGCGATTTCCGGCAATCTGCCGGAGCACGCACAGATGCGATTAATGTCGAATTCTGAGATCATCAACCGCCTGGTTCACATCCGTGGCATCGGGCGCTGGACCGTAGAGATGCTGCTGATCTTCAAGCTTGGCCGGGCTGACGTAATGGCCGCCGACGATTACGGCCTGCGCAAGGGCCTTGCCGCGATCAGAGGTCAGAAAGAATTGCCGACGCCGGCAGAATTGGCACGGCAGGCACTGGCCTGGAAGCCATACCGTTCAATAGCCAGCTGGTATCTCTGGCGCGCGGCCGAGAATTACAAGATCGCCTGAAAAATAAGATTAATACTCATTGTGGCGCATCTGCAGACGCTCTGCCCAGATGTGATATCCTCGCTTTTTGGTTGAAAGCGGATTAAGAACAACCACTTTCGGCAATAAATCTTTTTCTGGATATTGGTCGACCGTGCCCGGGATAAATCATACGGGCGCCAGTCGCGACAATGCGCTGCCAGCTTGCGGTTAAAAGCTCTGGCAAATCAGCGAAGGGCGGATAAAAGCAGCCCGGCAGCACGTGGAAAATGCTGTCGCCGACAAATACGGCTTCTTCCCCCACCCTCAGGCACAATGAACCTGATGTATGCCCCGGCGTGTGGAAAAACTCGATTTCTATGCCAGCAAGTCTGCTTTTAAGCGAGTCTTCGACTTCGACATCCACGGCAAAACCGTTAAAGTGAATACAGTGACGAAAAATCCGGCAGCCCAGCCACGAAATCGGGCGTGAAAACCACATTGTGCCCTTCGGCACCGGGCTCAATCCAGCTCGCAGATTCGCGGCCTCGTTTTTATGCGCCACAACAAGAGCCCGAGGGTATGCCTTTTTAAGCGCCCTGACACTGCCGACATGGTCATAGTGGGCGTGAGTGACCATTATATAGCGAACCTCTGCCGAATCGCCGGACGAATTGGCAAGAGCCGCACTAAAGCGCTCCGGCCAGCTGCCAAGGCCACCATCGATTATGGCCGCTTCATTGCCTGCTCTGACAACATAGGCGTTGGCATTGCCAAGAAAAAGCTTGGTTATTGTTAATTTTTCAGCCTGTTCACTGTACATAACGGCACTGCCTGTAGATCCTGCAATTCCGGCAGAATTGCTCATATAGCCAAAATATAAAAGCCCTGCCAGGCAAGAATTACCTGTCTGGCAGAGCTAACGCTTAGTCAAACGCTCAATTTCGCAATACAAAAACGTGCGCCGGCTCGGCCTGCGGGTCGAGTTCTACGTAATTTTTCGAGCCGTACCACAGATAACGGCGGTCGGTGAGCAGATCATGCATCTGATAACCCTGTTCTGGCGTCAGTCCGAACTGTTCCAGCGGCACATGCACGAACGATGAATGCCTGATAAAAGGATCAAGGTTTATCACTATCAGAATATGATCATCGCCCAGAGATTTGCCATAGAACAGCACGCGGTCATTGTCAGACTCATAAAACTTGAGGTTATCGTATTCCTGCAATGCCGGATGCTCGCGGCGAATCTGATTAAGCCTGGTGATCAGCCCGCAGATATTGCCCGGAGCGTTCCAGTCACGTGTCTTAACCTCATACTTATCGCTGTGCAGATATTCTTCTTTGCCCGGCACCGGAACGCCTTCGCAGAGTTCGAAGCCCTGGAATATGCCATAGACGGTTGACAGCGTTGCCGCCAGAATGGCTCTGATCTTGTAGGCCGGACGCCCGCCACTCTGAAGGAAGGGCGGAAAGATATCTGGCGTGTTGGCAAAAAGATTGGCGCGGTAGTAGAAAGATTCAGGCGGCGTGGTAAGCTCAGCGAAATACTCGATCAGCTCGGCCCTGGTATTGCGCCAGGTAAAATAGCTGTAAGACTGGGTAAAGCCGAGTTTGGCAAGAGCCTTCATAACTTTCGGCCGGGTAAAAGCTTCTGCCAGAAAAACCACATCCGGGTACTTATCCTGAACTTCTGCAATCACCCATTGCCAGAACGCAAAAGGCTTGGTATGCGGGTTGTCGACCCGGAAAATCTTGACGCCGCGCTTGGCCCAGAACAGGAAAATGCGCAGCATTTCTTTCCAGATGCTCTTATAATCAGCAGATTCAAAATTTATCGGATAAATATCTTCGTATTTTTTGGGCGGATTTTCGGCAAACTTGATGGTGCCGTCGGGTCGTTTGCTGAACCAGTCTGGATGCTGTTTGAGATAGGGATGATCTGGAGAACAGTTGATCGCAAAATCCAGCGCGATTTCGATTCCATGCTTGTCGGCGGCGTCAACCAGTTCGGCAAAGTCTTCAAAGGTGCCCAGAGCCGGTTCGATTGCATCATGACCACCGAGTTTATTGCCAATTGAATAGGGGCAACCGGGATCGCCCGGTGCACACACAAGGCTGTTGTTCGGCCCTTTGCGCTTACTGAAACCAACCGGGTGAATCGGCGGGAAATAGAGAACATCGAAGCCCATCGCAGCAATGTGCGGTAAGCGCTTGATGACATCTTTAAACGTTCCATGTTCGCCAGGCTCAAAACCGCATGAGCGCGGAAAACACTCATACCATGCCGCAAAACGGGCTTTTACGCGATCCACCTGCACGAGAAAGACCTGGCTTTCAACTCTGGTTGCCGGATCGGGGTTCTGCTCAAGCATTTCAACCAGGCGTTCGTTGCTGAGAATATGCCAGCGCTGTAGATCGTCGGCTTCTTTTTCGGCGCGTGTCGTCGCCTTTTTAAGCACATCGCGGCCAACCGGGGTCAGCCATGATTTGTAATTCTTGGCCTTGGCTATGCCTTCGAGAAGGTCAGAAGCATAATCGGTAGCAGCTTCGACCTTTTTGCGCGTATCAAGAATCCAGCTGCCGTAATCTTCGCAGTAAGCGACAATTTTGTATTCGTAAACCCCGATCTGGTCTACTTTAAAACTGGTTTCCCAGAGATCGAGACCAGGATTCACACATTGCATGGGCACCTTGTGCCAGTTCTTGCGCTTCTGCGGGCGATATTCGACCCAGACCGCTATTTTATCATGTCCATCGCGGAAAATATCAGCAACAACCTGCACTTCGTCGCCCAGTTCGCGTTTCAGCGGGTAGAGACCGGCATCGACAGTCGGTCTGACATTTTCTATCAGTACGCGTTTGCGGTTTCTGCTCATGTTATTTCCCCTTGATCAGTGACTTGTAGAGATCGACAGTCTGTGCTGCAATCGATTTCCAGCTGAAGGTTTCTTCGACACGGCGGCGACCGGCGGCGGCCATGCTGCTGCGTTTCTGCGGGTCTGCCATGAGCTTGTTGATCTCAGCCGCGAGATCTTTGGCGAATACCTCGGGGCGGAGCGCTTCGAATGGTGATTCAGTCATCTGTTCAAGTTTCACCAGAGTGCC
>MFYY01000013.1:0-4993 GCA_001787855.1 Candidatus Riflebacteria bacterium GWC2_50_8
AGACAGCGGTGGTGATGAACATCATAAACAAGTGGAATTTTCAACTCGCGGCAAAGAGGCAGCAGTTCTGATGGCGTGTAGGTTTTGTCATCATTTTCTAATGTCAGTCGTTGTTTTGCTGGTGGCGAAAGCTGCGCAAAGCCCTCGGCGAATCTCTTGAGGGCCGATTTTTTATCGCCGTAACCCCCGCCGCCGTGAACATTTATGACGTCGACGCCTACCCATTCAGCAACCTCGGTCTGGTATTCAATTTCGGCAAGCGAACTGGCAACCGTCTGTGGGTTCGGCGAATTCAGCACGACAAACTGGTCGGGATGAAAAGAAGCGCGCAAACCATGTTTGCGCAGCAGATCGCCGCATTTACGAAAGGCTGCGATTATCTTTTTTCCTTCTGGCAGATCTTCTACCCGATAGGTGATCTGCGGGTGAGTCTTTAACGGCAGAATCTGGCTGTTGATGCGAAAACAGCCAATGCCGGCGTCGGCGCAGAAATTGAAAGCTTGTACGAGCGCTTCGGCATTGCCTGCACACAGGCGCGACAGCTTCAATAACTGCTGTTCTCTGGTCAGCTTGAGCAGATGGGTGGCTGTTGTCGTAGAAAATTTAATTGGCTGCTGCTTGAAAAGGCAGCATAGACCCAGTCTGATCATTGTTTTGACCTGCTTTCAATTTATAGCATTTTAGCATATCAGTGCGTTTTATCTCTGATAATTTGGCTGCTAAAATTTCAGGGTTAAATTTTCATGGCTTCGTTGTATAATCACACAAAATCATACCAAACGAATTTCAGGAGAACAATTATGGCAAAGAAACTGGTAATCATCGGGTCAGGCCCGTCGGGATTGACTGCGGCTATTTATGCCGCTCGTGCCGATCTGCAGCCGGTAGTTATTGAAGGATTCATGAAAGGCGGTCAACCAGGCGGTCAGCTGATGACAACCACCGAGGTCGAAAATTTTCCGGGGTTTCCTGAGGGAATTGATGGCCCAGAACTGATCAGTCGTATGCGCAAGCAGGCCGAACGGTTTGGCACTGAATTCATCATGGAAGACATCGACTCTGTCGATTTTTCGAGCCGACCGTTTACGCTGAGTAATTCTTCACGCACCATCACGGCAAATTCAATAATTATCGCGACCGGCGCCAGTGCCATGATACTTGATCTGCCAAGTGTTAAAACGTTCTGGGGCAAAGGCATTTCAGCCTGTGCTACCTGTGACGGTGCTTTGCCAATTTTTCGCAATCAGGTTATCGCTGTTATCGGTGGCGGTGACTCAGCTATCGAGGAAGCCTGCTATCTTGGCCGATTTGCTTCAAAGGTGCTGCTTATACACCGTCGTGATGAATTCAGAGCCAGCAAAGCCATGCAGAAGCGCGCTTTCGACAATCCCAAGATCGAGATCATATTTGATTCTGTTCTCGAAGAGGCTTATGGCAGCCAGTTTCTTGAGGGTGTAAAGCTCAAAAACGTCAAAACCTCACAGATCAGCGATTATGCCTGCAAAGGCCTCTTCATGTCGATCGGGCATACTCCCAATACCAGTTTCGTAAAAAATGCGCTTGAAATTGATGGCAAGGGTTATATAAAGGTTAAAGCTCCGTCGACAGCCACTTCGGTCGAAGGCGTTTTCGCGGCCGGCGATGTTACTGACCCGCATTACCGGCAGGCAATCAGCGCTGCCGGCACCGGTTGTGTCGCCGCGCTTGATGCCGAACGCTGGTTGCAGGCCAACGGTCTGGGATGATACGCAGTTTTCCGGGCAGTGTCGTAAAGTCCATCAGATCTTTTTCGTGATCTCTTGCAGCTTTAATCGCGCCTGTCCGGGACTGCCTTAACGAGGTTTTACCGGGTTCTGGCGGCCAGCAGGCCGCACAGGCCCAGTATGGCGCTCCCGCCTAAGAGTTGCAGAAACGGCAGGGCAAGAAACTTGCGCAGTGCCAGAAAAAACGCAAAAATAGCTATTCCAAGGGCAGTAAAGGCGAAAAACCAGAGCATCTGTCGTCTCCTTATTTTTTCAGCTGTTTAAGAAGCTTCTCGGCAAGCGGCCAGGCTGGCTGGTCAGCCAGAGCACTTTCAAGATGTTTGATAGCCTGAGTCCGTTTTTTCAAGCTGTTCGCAAGTAAGGCCAGGTTGTAATAAAGAAAAGGCCTGGTGTAGCCGGGGCGCATTGCGCTGAGGTGCTCTTCGAGAATTTCAGGTTTTGCACCGAACACTGCCTGCATGGTTAACTGGTTGGCGCCGATCAGATCAGCTGCCACCTTCGCCGGCAACATAAAGGTTTCGCCATTCGCTTTTTCGATGCCAATTGCTTCGTTGCTGGTTTCCAGCTTGCGCAGCAGCATTCGGGCTGCAGATTCAGATTTTGCCAGACTGGCGGTGCGCAGCGCAGCCGAGTAGGTTTTCAGGCCTTCTGCAGTGATGCCTTTACCAAGGCCTTCTGGTGGATACCACAGGTAATACTTTCTGTTGCCATATTCAAGATCGGCAGTAAAAGCTGCTTCGGGCATTGTGCTCAAAGCGGCGTCTTCGCGCAGCAGAACCGGCAGGGAAGTGCCGATATGCATTGGCCGTTCGATAGTTTTAATTTCTTCTTCGAGTATTTTGCGTGTTAATGGTTCGTTTGCGTGTTGCTTCGCAACCAGCGCCAGCATCTCTGACTGATCGGGCAGGGCTCTGACGTCGAGCTCAAACCAGCCGGCAAATCCCTTTTTTACGCTGATCTTGTGCAGAAAAACCGCTTTGTCTCCCTTGTCCAGAGTATCGCGCTCGTGGCGGTCAACCGGAACATTAAGTTCTTCAGGAGCGTGCAACTGCGATGAAATCTTGCTCAGCCCCACCTGAGTGGCCTCAACCGAAACGCTGATAACCAGTATGCTCTGATCTGGCTTCCATTCGGCAATAGCAAAGCTGGTTCGGTTCCATTCCGGCAGTCTTACCTGCGGAGTTACGGCCTGAACCGAATTTGAATTCATGAACAGGCAAAAGACAACAGTAATAAAAGCTATTCTGGTAAAGGGCATGAAAAAGCTCCTGCGGTAAATGTCGTTTCTGATTCTACTATCAGCCATTGTTTTGAGCAACCGCCGATTTTTTTTTGGCGTTGCTTGCGGCATCTGGCAGCAAAACAAGCGTCAGCGCGACAAAAATCAGCATGGTGCCGCCAACACCGGTCCAGCCAAGACTTTCGCCAAAAATGAAATACGAAAGAATCGCTCCCGAAACCGGTTGCAGATATATCAGAAAACTGGCGAGTGCAACTGGAATAATTTTCAGTGCGCTGTTCCAGAGCGAATAGGTGACCACCGAGTTGAAAATCGACAAATAAAGCAGGATCGCGAGGGTCTGACCGCTCCAGTTTCCAAAACCGGTAACAGCGGCTTCGATAATTGCCAGTGGCATCAGCATCAGCGCACCCAGCATAAATGTGTCGCGGCAGATCGTTCGCCAGTGATATTTCGCGCTCAGGCGTTTCCCAGTTATGCCATACATCGCCCACGAAAACTGTGGTATGAGCGTGAGCAGGCAGCCAACCCATATCTGCCAGGGAAGCAGGCCCTCCTGGTTGCTGCTTACATCGCCGCCGAGCAGCGCCAATCCGGTCAGCGCCAGTGCAATCGACACAAACTGCGAAATTCGCATCTTCTCTCCGAGAAAAATTGCTGCCAGAACAACCGTAAACAGAGGAGGAGTGCCAGAAAGCAGCGATGCTGCGATGCCAGGCGCCCAGAACAGTCCAAAATTCATACCGAGAATAAGCAGGAAAACTCCCCAGAATGCCAGCTTATAAAAACATTTTCGATCTTCAGGCTCAACTCCCTGCAAAGGTAAGCTTCGCTCTGAGATTATAAAAAACAGGCCGGCAAGCAGAAAGCGCAGAAATCCCAGCTGTATCGGGGGGGTATCTGCCAGCACCACTTTGGTGAGAGGGTAGGCGACTCCCCAGATAACAGCAGCTACTGCCACTCGTAAAGAACCGTTGATAATGGGACTCATCGCAATATTATACCGGCAAATTCACATTCTGTGTCAGAATCTTTACAAAAAAACTGCGCAGAGAGACTGGACGTACGGCGAGATGATTCATATAATTGATTTATAATTAACCCTCATGGCAGGAAAAAATATGCTCAAAACACTCTCTGCTCGATCTGGCGCCAGATATTGGCTGGTTTTGCTTGCTTTCATCATGCTGACTGCCATGCCGGTGCTGGCGGGTGGTCTTAATCTCGTTTATGAACAGGTAATCAAAGACTCTTACGGTAACGAGATCGGCTATCGTTCAACCAGACTCAACAGCCCGAATGACCTTCCTGTCGGCTCATCGTGGCGCAATTACCTGAATCTCAAACTGCCTGATGGCAAGACAATTTTTGAATATGCCCGCGATACCTCCGCTTATCTGGCGCAGCCGCTTAACCTTAAGGTGAGCGACCGCAGCGTTACTGCCTACACCGAGAAGACTTCCAATGGCTACGATCTGAACCTGTATAGTTACATAAACAGTTTTTCTTCAGATTCGAGCAAAACCTTTCTGTTTTTGCATGAATTTGGCCATGTCGCCATGCTCAACGGTTACCCGAGCACCTATCGCTTCAGTGGACTCGACTATGGCGATGACAACAAACATTATCTCGACGAAATTCTGCCCAATGATAATACCGCATGGGTAGAGGGCTGGGCTAACGCCTTTGCCGCTCAGAAAAACGGCGGCATGGTTTTCTCCTTTAACCTCAACAGCGCCAGCACTCTTGCATTTTTGCAGAATAACAGCTTTTCAGAGATGGCCCGCAACGAACTGTTTGTCGCCAAGGTGCTGTATGACAGCTTTGGTGGCATCGCTTCCGGCCGCGACAAAGTGTTCAGTGCTATTTCGCGCTCTGGTCCTCATTCTTCGCTTCGTGATTTCTGCCGCAAGTTTACCGCTCTTTATCCAGACGATAAAGTCGCGCTGGCAAAGATTCTGGTTAACAACAGCCAGGGTAAAATCTCTCT
>MFYY01000013.1:5047-8397 GCA_001787855.1 Candidatus Riflebacteria bacterium GWC2_50_8
GTATGATTATCTTGCCCAGGTCGGACTGGTAACGGCTACTGCCGGTACAACCGGTCAGCCGACTAATACCCGACCAACAACAACTACCACCACCACAACGACTTCGAACCCAACCTCATTCTGGGGAAGAATTTCGAGCTGGTTCTCTGGCCTGTTCGGACGTTCGCAGAGCGTAGCAGCTCCGGCACCGTCTGCTTCAGTCGAGACCTCTGTCAGCGTTTCTTCTCCCGGCACAGCTCCTTCTTCAGGTGCAACTGCCCCGGAAATTCCTGGCAGCGGAACTGGTGAATTCAGCGGCATCACTGATCTGGCCAAAGCTCAGGAGCTGTATTATCAGGCTTTTGCTGAATACAATCGCCTGATGGCTGATTCTGGCAGCGACCGACTGCAGGTTCAGGCCGCCCAGCTGCGAATGCAGCAGGCCAAAGAACGTGTAAAGCAGCTGCGCCGCAATATGCACTGATATTTCAAAGCAGACAACAACAAAAAAACCGCTCAGCTGAGCGGTTTTTTTGTTGTTTATTTTACCGAGTTTTATTCAGTGGCTGCCTGGGTTTTTTCTTCGCCTGAGGTCTGTTCTTCAATATCCTGATGATCACCGGCCACACGTCGGCGCAGTGTCGGAAAAAGAATTACGTCGCGAATCGAAGCAGAATTGGTCAGCAGCATTACCACGCGGTCTATGCCGATGCCAAGACCGCCTGCTGGAGGCATGCCGTATCTGAGAGCGTTGATGTAATCGGAATCCATCTGGTGAGCTTCATCATCGCCGGCTTCGCGCTGATGCAACTGGTCTTCAAAACGCTTGAGTTGCTCTTCGGGGTCATTAAGTTCAGAAAAAGCATTTGCCATTTCGCGGCCATACATGAAGAGTTCAAAGCGGTCGACGCGGGTCGCATCATCCTTGCTGCCCTTGGCCAGTGGTGACGTCTCTTTGGGGTAACCGTAAACAAAAGTCGGGTTGATCAGGGTCGATTCAATCTTTTCGTCGTAGATCTTAACGATGATCTTGGCCGAACTGTCAGTTGGTTCGATTGATACATGCAGTTTGTGGGCCTGTGCGGCCGCCAGGTCACGTGGGCAATCGTAGGCAAGCTCATTGCAGCCTGATGCTTCTTTTACCAGGTCGAGCAGCTGAACGCGGCGCCATGGGCGCTTGAAGTTCAATGTCTGGTCCTGGTATGGAACCTGCAGATCTGGATAAATATTCTCTGCAGCATGGCAAAGAACTTCTTCGGTGAGTTCCATCATGGTGTCCATGTCGCCATAAGCCTGGTAAACTTCCATCATGGTGAATTCAGGGTTGTGCTTGATCGATATGCCTTCGTTGCGGAAGTTGCGGTTGATCTCAAACACCTTTTCGAACCCGCCGACCAACAGTCTTTTGAGGTAAAGCTCCGGCGCGATGCGCAGAAACAGTTGCATGTCGAGAGCGTTGTGGTGCGTTACAAACGGGCGCGCTGCTGCGCCGCCGGCTATCGTGTGCATCATGGGCGTTTCAACTTCAAGAAAACCCTTGCCGGTCATGAATCCTCTAATGTTCTGAACGATCTGGCTGCGCTTGATAAAGGTTTCACGGACTTCCGGGTTAGACATCAGGTCGACGTAGCGATGACGATAGCGCAACTCGACATCAGTAAGCCCATGAAATTTTTCTGGTGGCGCAGTAATTGATTTGCTCAGAATTGTGATTTTTTCAGCTCTTACCGAGATTTCGCCGGTGCGGGTGCGAAAAGCCGGGCCCTCTACACCGATTATATCTCCGGCATAAAGCCTCTTAAGCATGGCAAAGGCATCGTCTCCAATGGCATCTTTGCGAATGTAGAGCTGAATTTTGCCAGACTGGTCAACGATATGAATGAAGGCGGTTTTGCCCTGATCACGTTTTGACATGATACGGCCAGCAATCTTAACCGGGGCGGTAGCGAAATGCTCTTTTTCTTCGACCTTGGCCTCTGCGTCAGCAAAGTATGCTTTGACTTCTTCTGCGCTGTGGCTGCGGTCAAAGCGGGCACCATAGGGGTCGATGCCTTCCTTGCGCAGATCTTCGATCACCTGCAGGCGTTGTTCCTGTGTCTGGTTCAGTTTCAGTTCTTCCATTGTACGTTATCCCTTCAATAAGGCTGAATAATAAAACAGGGGGCGATACAGTTGTCTGCAGCCGCCCCCTGAGTTTGTCGCAATTGTATCAGAGAATTCTGACATTTACTGCCAGTGGGCCTTTCTCGCCCTGAGAAAGTTCGAATTCGACCTGCTGACCTTCGCGCAGTGTCTTGTAACCGTCGCCATCGATCTGCTTGTAGTGGACAAAGATGTCCTGGCCATCAGTGTTTTCAATAAAACCGTATCCTTTGACGTTATCAAACCACTTAACACGACTTTGCATAGAATAACTCCGAAAATGTGATTAATGCTTTAACTTTGCGATAATACTGCAAAGACCCGCGGATGGGAGTCTACCACAACCCGGGGGCTTTTGCAAATCTCTGTAGAATGATTATTGCTGCATGTTCTGCAGGGAAAAGCGTCGCATCATGATGTGAGTCCATGCGATGCTTACTGCATCAGCCTCATTGTCGTCTTTTACTTTGATCTGAAACTCGTGTTCTATCCAGTGAACCACATCCTGTTTGCTGGCATTGCCGTAGCCGGTAATCGCCATTTTTACCTGGCGCGGTGCGTAGAAGAACACCGGTAGATCCCTTTCGGCCGCACATAGTCGTGCAACACCGCGGAGTTCGCCAAGAGCGATTGGTGTGCGCGGCGAGGTCTTTGCTGGCAGAAAAACATCTTCGATCGCTATTTCTGAAGGGTTGTAGCGGGTGAATATCTCGCACAGATATTCGCGTAGTCTCAGCAGGCGTTTTTGCGTGTCGCCTCGATACAGGGCAATGCTTTCGCTGAACAGCAGCTTTTCGCTGCTGCCGTCAAAAGCGCTGATGCCAAGTTTTTGAGCAAGGTCCAGCCCGATGACTACGTCACTGGTTTTTTTCGTCATCGGCTTTTATTTTCTTCAGGTGCTCTGGATCAGGAAATAATACCACTGAGACTCCGCTCGAAACGCCTCCGGCAAGGCCCGCCACCACGATTGAGTTGCGTCCGGTGTATTCTGCATACAGAAGCACCGGAAACATCACGCAGAACATAAAGATCATGCGCTTAACCATGTGTGGTGGCAGTCGACTCATCGGGTGGTTCCTCCGGGTCCTGACGGTCTGCGAACCCTGCTGCGCTGTCCATGGTTCTTTGAAAAACGACGCTTGCGATCGTTTCTGTCTGCCGATGGACTGGCACTATTATTGTTGTTGCTTTCGCCACTAAGATGTTTGCGCGGCGGATTCGGGTTCATA
>MFYY01000014.1 GCA_001787855.1 Candidatus Riflebacteria bacterium GWC2_50_8
TCAGCGGCGAACAATTAGTCACAGTTACTCCTGAACAGGCGCTTAAACACCCGAACTGGGATATGGGCGGCAAGATTACCATAGATTCTTCGACCCTTATGAATAAGGGGCTTGAGGTTATCGAGGCACACTGGCTGTTTGATGCCGATTACGACAATATCGAAGTCGTTGTGCACCCGCAGTCGATAATACACAGCCTGGTTGAATTTTCTGACGGTTCGGTGATCGCCCAGCTTGGCTGGCCCGATATGAAACTGCCGATTCAGTATGCCCTGAGCTGGCCAACGCGCTGGTCGCCGCCGTTGCCGCCTCTTGATCTGGTCAAGGTCGCCAGTATGACCTTTGAGCCGCCTGACCCGATACGATTTCCCTGTCTGGCTTATGCCTATGAGGCTGGCCGTGCCGGCGGCATCATGCCGTGCGTGCTCAATGCCGCCAACGAGATTGCGGTTGCGGCCTTTCTCAAGCGACAGATTGGTTTTATGGCAATCCCTGCAGTTATCAGAAAAGCCATGGATTCCTTTAAGAATGAGCCGGTTAAATCAGTGACTCAGCTGCTGGAAATAGACGCGCAGGCTCGCGAAACCGCCACATCTCTGCTGTCGGCGGAGGTGATCTGATGCAACAATTCAGAATTGGCATGGGACACGATATTCACGCGCTTGTCGAAGGTCGTGAGCTCTGGCTTGGCGGGGTGAAAATTCCTTTTGAACTTGGGCTCAAGGGGCACTCAGACGCTGATGCGCTGATTCACGCGATTATGGATGCCATGCTGGGTGCGCTGGCGCTCGGTGACATCGGCCTGCTTTTTCCTGACACAGACTCAGCTTACAAGGGCATTTCATCGCTGAAGCTGCTTGAGGTGGTGCGCGAAAAGGTTGCTTCAACCGGTTATAATATTGGCAACCTCGACTGTATGATTCACTGTGAAGTGCCTAAAATTGCTCCGCACCGTGCTGCGATAATCGCAACGCTGGCAAAGGCTTTGCGGATCGAGCATAACCAGGTGTCGCTCAAAGCCGGCACCAACGAAGGCTTTGACGCCATAGGCAAAAAGCAGGCAATTGCCTGCCAGGCGATTGTTCTGCTGATAAAAGATTAGGCGGTCACCATGCTGGTGGCGCTCCGGGTGGGCGCGGCGGTTCGACTCCAGACGGCGTATGCCCTGGCACTGCTATCCAGTTTATGTGAGAATAGCCGCTGGTACCACTTCGACTAACTTCGAAAAAGTCTCCCTGCAGGCCGAGAACTTCTAGTGTTGCGCCTGGTGGGATAGTGCTGACGACTGTGCCCCAAGGCTCAGCCCTGATCATCAGGTTAGCATTGCAGATGTTGCGGCCACTTGCGGGAAGATTAAGCTGGTCTACTGCATCAACTACCTGTTTAAGGTCGGCGAGAGCTTCTGTGGCCTTTACCTTTGGCTGGTTCGAAGGTTGCGTGCCAAGAACCGGGGCTGATGGTCTCAGCTGACTTTCGCCTTTGATCTGACTAATGTTGACACCAGCTGACAAGGCCCCGAGTTTGCTGATGACAGCTCCGAGAGTAGGCTCTTTTTTGAGGTTCTCGGCAATTTCTGCGGCTTCGGCCCGGTTATCTTCGGCATTTTTGAGTTTGTCATCGACCATTTTGTCTATTTCAGATTTTTTTGCGGGCTCGAATAATTCTGGCGAATACTCGCCAAAGGCAACGGTAAAGGTGAGTCTGGTGAAATCAAGCATATTCGGCATGTATTTTTGACGCCAGTAAAAGAGATTTTTGCTGTCTCCCAGTGTGGTGCGGATTTTTACGTTAAATGTATATTTGTCGGCCTCGTAGTCTTCGATGCAGACGTCATAAATGCCGCCAAACAGCTTCTGGTTATATCTGTAGACTGGCTTGTCCTTAAAAAAGCGCTCGTCCCACTGTTTTTCGCGCAGCTCGCTCAACACTTCGACGTTAACAGAATACGCGAGGTTCAGGGCATGCTGGTAATTGTTCAGGTGTTGAAGCTGATCGTGATGTGACGACTGCAACTGCACCAGCGTCATGGTAAAGAACCCTATAGAAAGGGTTGCCATGAGGATGAGAGGAAATATATATCCCGAATTTGTTGATCGCATAAATGTCACCTCTATCTGAGAGCCTGTCACGGCACTACATAGCCAAGATACCTGCCCGAACTCCAATTTATCATCTCTGCGAGTGTCATCTCGCGAACACCATCAAACGAGCTGGCAGAGCCAGTTGTCACTACCAGGGGTTCGCCGCTTTCATTGGTTCTGCCGGTAGCGATAAAGATATGCCCGTAGGGGTTACTTGATGACGCGTCTGTGTACATTATCGCGCCAGCTGGCGGTCGGCCGCCCGTGACTATCTTCCCGGCACGCTTCATGGCGTTATATGATTCGATTGCCGATTCTGTTTGCAATTCTCCTATGGCTTTGTTATAAGCCGTGTTGACAAAGGCAAGACACCAGTCGTTCCAGGCGGTGGGGTCGTCGCAGACCTTTTTGCCGTTATTGACGTTAAGCCCTTTGCCGCTGCCGCCATTCATCTGATCCTGGGCCCAGGTGACTGCTCCAGCTGCTGTTCCGTTGCCGCTGGGCTGGCCAATTACTGACAGATCCGGGTCCGGAACTCCGGGGTCGGGGTCGGGAAGCTTCGCTTTAAGCGAGGTTATGTCGGCGAACAGCTGATAAACCAGGTCACAGACAAAATAACGTTCTTTGAGCTGGTTGTTCTGCACAAATTTTCTTTCCTGGGCCGCGAGACGCATTATTGACTGGTCTTTATCGGCAAAAAACTTTTCCAGCTCGGCCAGGAGCCGAGAATACTCGGCGCGGATAATGCTGCGCGGATCGCCACTGACAAAAACACCCTCGGCAAAATCAACACTTACCATCATCAGACGATGCATGCTCAGGCACTTTTCGATCATCAGACGCTGACTGCGCAGTGAGGTTGAACTTTTCATCTGTTCTCTGTATCTGCTGGCAGCCTCGTTTACCGAAATAAGAAAAATCTGGCGGAGTTTGTCGATAGCGATACCTGCGCGTTTGATAAATACTTCAAGCCTGGTTTTTGTGCGAAGATCCATTGATTCGATTTTGTCGATATCTCTGTTGAGGCGCTCGACTTCAGGCTTTAGATACAGTGCAAGGTCAAGAATGTCGCGGGCGATGTTAAAGTAAATTTCAGTAGCCTGGTGGTATTTGGCTGAATTTGGCGCGTGTGGCTCACGGGCAAGTTTTTCGGCCGTCTCGAAAGACTCGGTAAAGGGCTTGTCAGCCAGAAGACTTGAAACAGAAAAGTAGATTCTTCCGGTTGATAGCGCGACTTCGCGCGCTGTCGGCGAACTGATGATCGTGCCGAGATTCTTGTTTTTCTGTTCAAAGAATCTTTCGACGAGTTTCTTCTCGAGTTTTGCTTCGGGAAAGGCAAAAGTCGAATGCGGCTCTTTGACCAGCACGCTACCAGGAAAATTGCACATGAAGTTGAACTTTCCGGCGCCGGTTGAAGCTTTCCATGAGAAGGCCGTATTCAGTGCAAAGTGTTGTTTGGCTGCTTTTTCAGAATTAATGTCAAGCATGAAATCTTTGGAAAACATGCTGTAAAGGTGTGGGTGCTGCTCCATGGTGATCTCGGGACTCTTGAAAAATACTGTCTGGCCATCGGTGACTGGCGTGCTGAAGTTCAGATTCTGCCCGTCTCTATCAACAAGGCCAAGTGCCTCAATGCCGTAAAGATTGATGTCTGTTTCCTGAAAACAGGATTCGACAACCTTGGCGGCCATTATCGAAGCGATGAAATGTTCAGAATAAAATTCGTTTTTCTTGCGCGAAGACTGCATTGACTGCAGGTAGATTAACAGGACTCCGCTCAAAATAAACATTCCTATCATGATTTCGAGGAGGGTAAAGGCTTTGCGTCTTTTCATTTTACGTCTCCCGAGTTCATCAAAGAGCCTTCGGTAATTGTCTGGTAGCTTTTACCAGCCCTTTTGAAGGCGAAGGTAATGGTCAGCGACCTTGCGTTGGCGAGTCTAAAGCTTACATCACTTATATCAGAACATAACAGGTTGAGGTTATCCGGGTTGTGTACCGGCGATGACAGGTCAAAGTTTTTGGTTACGGCTTTATAACTGAACAGGTCGTAGATGTTTTCATTTTCATCTTTGCTGAGAGCTTTGTTGAGAACCGGAAAAATCGCGACCGTATTGTTTTCGAAGTCGTTGAATACGAGCACGGAAGATTGTTCAGAAAGATCGGGAACGATGAATTCGGTGCCCTGTCGTATCTCTCTAAGAACCTTGTTTACCCCGGTTACGATTGTGCTCTGCATTTGCAGTCCCTCGATCAGCGATGTCTGAGCTCGATTGGACTGAAAATAAAAGCGAAAGACCATTATCGACAACAACGACACCAGCCCGACTACAACTGATATTTCAACGAGAGTGAAGCCACCCCCTGCCTTAATATCTCTGTAATCGCGGCACAAAGCACAGTTTTGCAAAAACTTCTTCATTTTCTGACTCTATCTCTATTATAGCTATTTATCTCTTAGAACGCTATTCTCATAATCACCTGGCGCACAATGCAGATACAATGATACTGTTAAATGCCGAAAAAGTTTTTACGAATAATAAGCTGGCGATTGCGAGCAGTATGCATGTTGAAAACTGTTGGCTGGTCTCTGGCAATCCTCATGTTTCTCCCGATTGATTGAACCGCAAGTCTGGGCAAATTGCATTAGGAGAAATTATCTGCTAGTATCAGTGAGGGGAAAATAATGCGAGCGGATAAGAGAACCTCTAATCTTTTTATAGCTGGCGGCTATTGCCTGGTTGCCATCATCATTCTGTTGAATTACCTTGGTCAGGCCAACGTGAAAGACAAGGTAGTGGTTAAACCTGCAGAATCAGATGTCTCTGCCCTTGATGACAGTGTTCTTGCGCGGCAGCTCAAAGAAGAAAAGCGAGTTAACCTCGAAATGCGCGAAATGCTCACTCGCCTTCAGGGTGCTCTTTCTGACCCGCAGCGTGTTTCTTCGCAGTCTCCTTTGCAGTCTCCTTTGCAGGCCGCCCCAGCAGCAGGTGGTAGATACGATATTCCAGACATCAATTATGATTTACTCGATGCCACCAGGCCGCGTGCAAATCCCTTTATTCCCGGTAAGAACCCGTTTGCCGCACCGACCAGAAAAGAAGCTGCACCGGCTGTCGCCAACAAGGGTCTTGAATCAACTTTGCGATGTGATCCGCGGCTGCCATTTGTGATCAGTGGCGCCAGTTCGCGATCAGGCTTTTTCTCTAATTTCTGACCCGGCGCGCGTTTTTTATCGTCGCATGGTCGAAATTTTGTAGATGCAAAGCCACTAATAATCCTTAATTCATTTTCTTTCAGATTTGCCGGTAAGTTCTTGGGCGAAGTGTGCCGATATTGTTCACAGAGACTTAAAAGACACTAAGGAGCACATGACAATGAGGCAAACTGTAAGATCCGCAGGACTACTGTCGCTGTTTCTGCTGAATCTCACGAACCTTTCGGCGGCGCCACTGCTGAGAGGCTTTTTCATCGGGCAGTTACCCCAGAACAGCAACAATCAGGCACTTGCCCCCGGCAAAGGACTGGTTCTGGCACATGTTTTCAATTCTGACGACAAAGCTATCAGTTCAGGAAACTACCAGGTCGGCGTTGAAATCGAGACTGCAGGGAAAAAGCGAAGTTATGCCTTGAAACCGAAAGATACGATTGCCGCTGGTGGCTTGAAAACCTTCAGAATGGCAGTTCCGGTAAGCGAAGGCGAAAAGAAAAGCGCTTCTTTCAGAATCTTCAGCAATATCGATGGCACAACCGTATGGTCAGATAAATATTCATTTCTGCAGGGTGTGCAAAGCGATGGCAAGAACAAGATTACAACGCTTTACACAGAAGCCCCGCCCGAGCTTTCTTCGGTGCAGCCACCCAAAGAGATCCCTTTCGAAAACGAAAAGACCGCCAGAAAAGCAGCAGCGCTTGAAAAAGCCGTTAAGACGGTCAGCAAAGTTCCTGCCGCCAAGACCCCCGCAGTAGTTAAAGCTCCGACCACTGCAGTGGCAAAAGACGTTGAACCGGCTGCCCCGACCAGACAGATCGACATGGCTGAATTCAAAAAGCTGCGCACTATCGACGAAGAGCTGGTGATCTACGTGATCAAACAGGGCGACACTCTCAAATCGATAGCCGAAAAATATTACGGCCAGGCCACTAAAGAACGAACGATCGCTGATCTTAACTTTATCGAGAAGCCTTCTTCGATCAAGGTTGGCGAAGAGATTATCGTAGATGTCAAACCTCTCGGCAAGTCTGAGCAGGTTACCAGTTCGCTTGCCAAAACCGGTCGATTGCCAGATCCCTCGCTGAATGGCGCCAAAACCTACACCGTTCAGAAAGGCGACACACTGGGCAAGATCGCACGCGAGCAACTTGGCAGCAGCGCAAGCGAATCGTTGAAAAAACTCATGAATGCCAATCCTGGCCTTAATGCCAAAAATCTCAAAATTGGCGAAATCATTGTAATTCCGGATACCAAGGGAGATAAAGCCTGATGATGACCAACACTATTTCTACCAGGACCAGAGCCGAAAAATCTCCCCTCATTAAGGTCGAAAGCCGAGGAGAACAGAGTTTTACCTTTCAGATCAAGGGTAAGGCCTTTCAACAGGGTTATCTGTTTTTGAACCCGCAGATGAAAGAATTCTTCCCCTTCAGCGAAGATCTCAACTCGATCACCTTTATCGATGACGATGATATCGTTCATTCGGCGATTTATCACAAGATGCGCGGTTACATGGTTTGCCTTACTTTCAATGAATGGTGGACCAAAAAAGGGGTTAACGAAGGCGATACCGTCAGTATAGAGCTTATTGACCAGTCCCGCCGCACTTATCGGTTGCGCCTGATGAATGGCTGTGACAGCGAGCCGGTTGTCAGCAATGACAAGATCGACCTCAAAATTTCGTCTTTCGTCGACCAGTCGATATCATACAGCGGGCATAATCTCGAAGTGCTCAGACGTATCGTCAAGGGTGAATTTTCGCCTTACCGCGAAACCTGTCTGGTGCAGCTTGGGGAAGAACTCTCCGCCGCTTCCAGCACTGACGAAGAATTGTTGGCGCTTAAAACCTGTTTTGGCGTCAATACCTATTTCCACCAGATACAGACGGCAAAGATGGTTATTGAAAAGCTTAATGGTCGTGCTTTGCTGGCTGATGAAGTCGGTCTTGGCAAAACTATCGAAGCCGGTCTCGTTCTTAAAGAATATCTTTTGCGCGGCATGGCCAAAAAAGTTCTGATTCTTACGCCGGCTTCGCTGATCACCCAGTGGCAGCAGGAACTCAAGACCAAGTTCGACCTGTCGTTCAAAAATCATCTCGAAATAAACGACTGGGACGACAGCGACCTGATCATTGCATCTCTCGATACTGCCAAAAGCTCGAAAAACCAGTCAACCGTTCAGCAGATCAAATACGACCTGTTGATCGTTGATGAAGCGCACAAGTTAAAAAACAAAAAAACCAAGAACTGGAAATTTGTAAACTCGATCAATACCAAGTATCTGCTGATGCTCACCGCAACTCCGATACAGAACGACATGATCGAGCTGTTCAACCTGATTTCGATACTCAAGCCCGGACATCTGTCAACTGTGCAGAAGTTCAAAGATGATTTTCTCGCCGAGCGCGACAAGAGACTTCCCAAGAATTCGGTGAAGCTCAGACAAATGCTTTCTGAAATCATGATCCGTCACCGCCGTGCCGACACGCTGATCAAGTTTCCGCAGCGCTTTGTCCATACGCACAGCATTGATCTCAACCCTGACGAAGCAGAGCTCTATCGCGAGCTGACTGATTTTATCCGCAAGCGCTATTTCACCCTGCCGACGCACAAGAACCCACGCGGAATCAACCGCCTGACCCTCATTCTGCTGCAGAAACTCATGGGCAGTTCGACACAGGCACTGGCTAAAGCGCTGGGCAAAATGATTTCGAGCAACTTTTACAAAGACGACTTTGATCAGAGCCTCAAAAAACTCTATGACATGGCAAGAGGCATCAAGCACTCGCGAAAAGGCCAGGTGTTGATGGAGATCGTCAGAAGTCTTAACGAGAAGGTGATAATTTTCACGCAGTTCAGAGGCACTCAGGATTACATCGTGAAAATGCTGACTGACGAGGGGTATTCAGTTGCAATATTCAACGGTCAGCTGTCCCAGGCTGAAAAAGACAGGTGTATCGAAGATTTTCGCAACGAAAAACAGATTCTGGTTTCGACCGAATCGGGCGGTGAAGGCCGCAATCTTCAGTTCTGCAAAGTTCTCGTGAACTTTGATCTGCCCTGGAACCCGATGCGCATTGAGCAGAGAATCGGTCGTATTCACCGACTTGGTCAGAACGAAGACGTTCATATCATCAACCTTAGCGCCAAAGATACCATTGAATCATACGTGCTTGAACTGCTCGACAAGAAGATTAACCTGTTCAGGCTGATTATCGGCGAACTCGAAATGATTCTTGGCAACATGCACTCTAAGA
>MFYY01000015.1 GCA_001787855.1 Candidatus Riflebacteria bacterium GWC2_50_8
CAAGCGCCAGAATTGCTTTTGCGGTCAGGTCATCAGACAACGCTGGAACAAGACTCCTGCTGTCGGGTGGATACTCGGTAAAACCGGTAATTGTATCCTGATTTTTCCTGTTCAGCAGGTTGCTCGCCCACTGTAATCCGTTGCTGCTTCGAATAAATGAGCGGTTGATAAAGACGATCAGTTGAAACTGGCCGCTTACACCGTACCAGAGATGGAATTTCCTGGCAGAACCGGATGCCAGAATTGACCGCCCGCTTCGGCTGGCACGCATTGGCATAAGCATGTCCTCCGCTCGCAACATGTTCCCCAGCAAAGGTTTCAGGCGGCTTATCCGCGAATCAATCTCGCGAATCGTGGCAGCGGCATTGCCCTGTGCAAAAGAAGTTCTTACTTCGCCGATCAGCTTAAAAGCCTGACGGAAGAGATATGAAAAGGTTTTCTCGTCAGATAAATCTGGAAGCAGGTTCCCCTGTTGGTCGGCCACTACGAAAGTGAAGGAATCAGGAAAGCGGGTCTTGAGATTCTTGATGCCAGCAAGGAGTTTTTTGGGGTTCTTGCCGGCTGCGCTGCTTTGCGAACAGAGAGAATGCAGCAGAAAATGGGCAAAACGGTCATTCTCCGAAAAGAATTCAAGCTGGTCGAGCAATTCCTGGAGCTTCTGGTCAGCCTGCTGCTTTTGTTCAGACGCTTTGAGGGCAATGACGCCGTCAATCCCACGCAGAATTATCAAGCCGGGCAGAACAAAAAAACACAGCATTCCCAGTACCAGGTTAAGAACTCTGAAGCGCTGGTTCAAGTGCTGTTTAAGCAGGTTCTTCAGTTTTGCAAAAAAATTCCTCATTATCTCTCGAATGTGACTGCTTTGCTTCTTCAGAGCCGAAGCAGTCAGCCATTTTCATACTTCCTAATTTCGTTCTTGATCTTTTCATACAAATCGCTGACCCATGCTTTTACAGGCTGTGAGTCGGAAGGCAGCGTTTTATTGCGGAAATCAACCGGGCTGACAATTACTTTTATCTTTTCGCGGCCAGTTTTGGCAGCCAGAATAAACAAATCTTCAGAAGCTTCGTCGCCAAGGGCTATGCAGCCGATTGACACCTGATTGCCATGAATCATGATGTCGCCTCCCAGATTCTGTCGGTTTTCGCTTTGTGCATTTTTTTTGTCAAACTCGTTTGGATAGCTGATTTTCATTGAAAGATGGTAAAGACTGTTGGGATTCATCGACTCAATGGTGTAAATGCCCTCCGGAACCTGTCTGTCGCCTTCCTGCAGCTTTGGGCCAATCTTGCCACTTGCAGCAAGAATTGGGTAAGTGCAGATTTTCTTGAATTTTTCGCCTGAATTATTGGCGTAGACCTCAAACAATCGTTCGGTTTTCAGCGCAATGAAAACAATTTCAGCAGGAGGGTAATGAACGCCAGCCTTTGCAAATAGCGGTGCAAGGCGCTGGTCAACGATATGCCCATATTCTGCTACGCGATCATCAACAGTTTTTTTGCCAGTCATGCGCAGGCCAACATACTCCTTTACAACTTTTATATACGGAAAGAGCAAGACAATTGTCACAACCAGAATAATTAAAACAATCAAAAGTTTTCTTTTAGACATGTGTTTGTCCAGTCAGATGCCGGACTACGGGCTTTTGCCAAAAAAATGTGAGCATTTTCAAAACAAACTTTCTACAGCCGGATTGTTAAAAATACTCATTTATTGCCATGTTTCAGTTGCCCGCTTTTTACAGCCGTTTCGATTAATGCTTCTATACGTTGCATGAAGTCTGGCTTTTGGGGCCAGGTCAACAAGTCGGCCAGTGAATCAGTCATGCCGGCTAATTGTCGAAAAGCGGCCGCATAGCGCCGGTAATCGCCGCGCTCCTGTTCCGAAAACAAATTTTGCAGTTCTTCATGCGATAATGGTTTATACGAATCTGAAAACTGGTCTGCCGCAAACAATGCGAAGCCCTCGTAGAACCATGTCGGGCCCATTGCTTCCTCGTTTCCGTCAAGGATGCGAATGTGCAGGCGATGTGCCATTTCGTGACAGAGAAGCTTGGCGTATGCTTCCGGTTCGTGGCCCTGCGGGTAATTTTTTAGATAGATTTCAGGGGTCACTGACATCAATACCCGGCGCTCAAGCGCTGCAGAGAAGGTCGCCGGCAAAGTTGTTTCTTCCGGCATTTCCAATAGAGCGCACAACCGCCGGTCAAAAGCGGGTTTCTCGTTAAAGACCTCCCACGAATCGACAAAGGTCTTGTCTACCAGATATCCCCATTCATGGCGGCTGGCGAACTCGTCAAGTCTTTTGCGGGCAGACTGCAGATAGTCGCAGAACTCTTTTTGTCGTTTCTCAAGTTCTGGCGGCAACAGAAGGGGCGTATCAAACAGTAATCCTTCAGTCATTTGCTTACCTCAAGAGGTTCTGCTCAAGAACCCGGGTTCGTTTTCGTAATACCTGTCTGTTGTCTTTTTTTGGCACCGGCTCCCAACATGCTCGAATTTTACCAGCGGGCAAATGAAAGTGGGTAGAAGTGAGTGATCAAAGCAAGACTGCCGAAACAGAGCAGTCCGATGATTGCCTGCTTACCGCATGCCGCCGAGAATTCTGGTTTTGACTCCCAGAATTTTACATATAGAACCAAACCGAGGGGAGGAAAGGTTGACAGGCCAACGCCGAACATCAACAGTGCTCGATCAGCCAACTCCTTGTCGGGCTCTAATTGTAATCCCAAAAAGATGGCACAGCCAAGAGTTGCCAGCGAAATTACCAGCTTTAAGATCGAAGCAAGAACTGCCATCATGTCTACCCTCGCTTGTTATTCTATATTCAATTGCAATTTTGTGCTGGTATTTATCAATACTTCTTTTTTAACCTGTAAATGTGCTGAATCGAACTGGATATCATTTGCATTTACAATGTAGCGGGCAGAGGTAATATCACTTTTCTCATGCATTGGGATAACGTGCGCGTGCGTGTGGGCTACATCTCCGCCAGTGAAAAGAAAGGCAACCCGGTCAACGCTGTAGACAGTTTTCATTTTTCGCGCTAATCTCTGCCCCAGTTCGATTATCTTGCCAGCAATATCAGATGGCATTTCTTCAAACGTTTCAATATGTTTTTTCGGGATAATCTGACAATGTCCTTCTCTAATAGGGCATTTGTTCAGGAATGCAACGATATCTGAATCTTCCCAGATTATGACAGCGTCGACACTTTTTTGGGCAATAGCGCAAAAAGGGCAATCGGTCATAAGTTATTCCTGGCTTTATTGGGGCTGGTATTCAATTTTGCTGATTTTGAATCCGTAAGCGTTCATGTATTTGTCGGCGCTCAGAAGCAGTTCTGCTCGATTGCCCTCGATTACTTCGCTGAAGCAGTTGCTGAAATTGCAGTTGATCTTCTCAATGGCACGTTCGCTGCCGGGGCGGGTTATCTGCAGAAAATCGCCGTGGTGGTCGATTTCGATGCGTTCGAAAAACAGCCTGAATCTTCGGGCCTGCGGCACTTCGACACTGAATCTGACTTCTTTGTCGTTCCAGTAAGGGTGTGATGATTCAATTACGCGTTCTTCGCTAACCCAGTTTGAAAAGTCGTAGGTCGGAAGCCGCCGTCCGGCCTTGTTCTGCAGGGCGTTAGCAACGTTGAGACGGCGACTGCCTTTTACGTAGCGCCCAAGACCGGCGGTCTCGTCGGCGCTGTTGATGAGAACCTGCTTGACCTGCTGCCAGGTGAAATCTGGGTTCTGCGACCAGACCATGGTTGCAGCTGCGGCAACCTGCGGGCAGGCCTGCGAAGTGCCTGAAAATGAACGGTAGACGTTTTTGGGCATCAGCGAGAAAATGTTGGCGCCCGGTGCGGCGATTTCGACCATCGAGCCGTAGTTGGCGAACTGTGACCAGTCAGCGTTGTCGGTCGCGCTTACGACCAGCTGATTTGGTAAGCCATAACAGGCCGGGTAGTCTTTTTCTTCGGGATTATCGAGATCTTTGCGCGAGTTGCCGGAAGCACAGACGAACAGTGCGCCTTTTTCATGGGTATAACGAACGGCTTCGTGCATCTCTGGTGTGTAAGATGGTGTGCCATAGCTGTTCGACAGAACTCTGGCGCCGTTATCGACCGCGTAATGAACGGCGCGCGCAATATCTTTGGCGTAAAGAATCTGGCCGAGACCGAAAATTTTGACGATCATAATTTTGATGCGCGGGTTCATCCCGGCAACGCCGGTTCCGTTATTCATCGGGGAGCAGATGATGGCGCCGCAATGCGTGCCGTGATACTGGTCATCCTGAACGATGCCATTTTCTCTGACAAAATTGTAGCCGTTAACATCGTCGATAAAACCGTTGCCATCATCATCAACGCCATTGCTGGCCTTGTCATTGCCATTAGCGTCAGGGCCGCTTTCGCCTGGGTTTACCCAGAGCACGCGCGGGTCGATGTCTTCGTGATTGAGATCGAGACCAGAATCCAGGATGGCGAGAACGATTTCCTGTTTGGGGTTCCAGAGATCCCAGGCCTTGCGCATCGAAATGTCGCAGCCGGCTTCGCCGATGTTGCCCTTGTCATCGGCCTGGCCGAGATTCTCAAGATGCCATTGTTTCGCAAAAAACGGGTCATCGGGAAACTGCCCGTCACGGGCTGCTTCAATGTCTTCACGGCGATACTCGCGCCCGACATCGAATGGTTCAAAGGGTTGCATCGGTATTTCAGCAGCACCGGCAACCGTTGTTGCCAGTACCATTATGATCATCAGCAGACGCATAGGAGTCTCCTCAACGAGTTGATGTAAAAATGATAGCATAACTGCCGGCAGGTTGCACATGCATGCTGTTAAAGGCTTTTCAAAGGCTTTTACCGTTACATTTTGCCCTAAAACAAAAAGCCCCGCCAGAGTTCGGCGGGGCTTTGTCATGCATGGGAAATTATTCGTCAGAAGGCACGGGCTTGCTTTCAACAAACTTGAAAGCGCCGTCAGCGAACTTATAGAAATAGAAGCCGGCGACAGCTTCTACTTCAGGGTCTGCTGAATAGATCATGCCAAGAGCGCGCACTACGTCATTGGAGAGAAACATCAGGTCTTCACCGTTTTCCTGGCGCATGTCAGATACCATGAAATCCCTGGTCAGATCAGCCTCGGGGTGGATAAACTGCATCGGCTTGAACTGTTTGCTGACTGCGTCGTAAGTAAAGATATAAAGGCCGCTGGCTGGGCCGTAAAACGCTGCGGTGATCAATTCAGGGCTGTTGTCACCATTCAGGTCTCTAACTGTGAGGCTCAGAGCCTGGCGATCGATTACAAACTTCTTTTCTTCGCTTCCGAGAACTTCTGAAGTGAAAATCTGTTTGCCATCAGCGTCAGATACGCGAAGAGTAATCGCCTGATCAGCCATATGTTTTTCAACGATCATTTTCTGACCGTTTAGTTCAAAGCTTTCGCTTGCCAATATTGGCGAGAATTCACCGGGCACAGCAAGACCTGCGAATGCGCTTAACGGGGCCAGTAGAAGAACAACGATTACCTGGAATAATTTTTTCATTAGCTTTTCTCCTTCAGATCTTTCAGTTATTGTACTGATAGAAATTGTTTGATTTCATGATGCTGATAAGCTTGTTAGCATACTGTGGATCGGTTGCGTAGCCGGCTTTCAGCAGTTCGCGGGCAAACTGGTCGGGGTTGTTGCGATTGGCCATGCATTTGGCATAGCGGCTGGCAGAGGTCAGCAGTCTGCTGTGGTCTTCTATCGATTCCTGCCATGAATTGTATTTTCTGAAGGAAGCCTGAACAGTTACCATGCGGCCATTGATATATTCTTTGGTTGGCATCGTTATCGAGCCTGCCGGGCCAGTGCCCTTAATGCCGAAAAGATTTTTGGCGTTGCCGATAGCAGAGCTTCCCCAGCCGGTTTCAAGCGCGGCCTGCGCCATGATTATAGACGCCGGCACACCGCTCTTTTTGCTGGCTTCTCTGGCAACTGGACCAAACAGCTTGGCAAATTCACTCGGCGAAAGCTTGCCACCGTTATAGTTGGCGAGCGCTGCTTCAGTCTGGCCGGTTGTTGCAGTGTTAGTGTTCGTCTGCGTGGTGTTGGTAGTGTTGGTATTCGTGGTGTTAGTGGTTGTGTTGGTATTGGCTGTGCCGGCAATATCTTCCTGGTCAGGATTGGTCACATTAACATTCGCCTGGTTCTGAGCATTTTCTTCTGTCGGATTGTTTGCTACTGTCTGAGTGTCGCTGGCATTGTTGTTATCGTTGCCGACAACATTTTGAAAAGTGTTGACAGCGTCACGGATTGCCGGCATTGCCTGCTGAACACCCTTGGCGATATTTTCAATGACGCCGAGAATCTGCTGGGCATCGCAGCCAGTCATTAAAAATGCGGCGCACAGCATAAGGGCAAAGGTTAATTGTTTGCAACTTTTCATTATAATTTCCTCCTGCATGATACGAATGAATTCTACAACTAATACGGTTGGTTTATACACAAAATAACAAAAAAAGTTAAATACCTGGCAAAGCTCGCTTCTGGTAATGCTTTTAGTTAGAGCTGGAGTATTCTGGTGTCCAGATATTTTTTATCAGAGCAGCCTCCAGCTCTCTTTCGGTTTTTAACTGGGCGACACCTTCGCGCGCGGCTGCTTCTGCCACCGCCAGTGCAACGTTTATGCTGATTTTGAGAATGTTGTCAAAGCCTGGTAGAAGGCGATTACTGTCGGGAGTTTCGCTGGATGATCTGGAAACTGCCGAACTGGCTGCGAGCAACATGGTGTCAGTAAGCTGGCGAGCCTGCGAGATCAGCATACCAAGCCCAATGCCCGGAAACACCAGCGCGTTATTGCACTGCGCGACGGGGATTGTCTGCCCCTGCCAGACTGCTGATCCGAATGGGCTGCCTGTTGCCACCAGAGCGTTGCCCTGAGTTGCGGCAAAGATACGTTCAGGCGTAGCTTCGGCCTTGCTGGTAGGGTTCGATAGAGGCATGATGACCGGGTGTTCGCAGTTTTTGCTCATCTCGACAAGGACTTCATCCGTAAAAGCGCCAGTTTGCGCTGAACAACCGATCAAAACAGTTGGTCTGGCGTTTTTAACCACCTCGGTAAGGCTGATTCTTTCGGGATATGCAACTTTCCAGTTTGTGAGCTCGACTTCAGATGCCGCATAAGGCGCCTGAAAAGGCATCAGATGGCCGGATCTTGAGGTAAGCAGTCCTTCGCGATCGATCAGATAAAAACGGCGGCGAATCTCGGCCGGGTCTTTGCCCTCTGCCTGTGCTAACGCTACGCTGATCTGGTCGGCAATGCCGCAGCCGGCGGTGCCGGCACCAAAGATACAGAACCGATGCTGATCTGCTGGCATCTGCGACTTGTTTATGCCAGACAGCACGGCGGCCAGCGCGACTGCGCCGGTTCCTTGAATATCGTCGTTAAAGGAAGGATGCGAAAAACGGTAACGGTCAAGAACAACTCTCGCATTGTCTCTCCCGAAGTCTTCCCAGTGCAGAAAAGCGCATGGGAAACTCTTCTTGAACGCTGCGACAAATTTGTCGATAAAGGCGAGGTATTCTTCACCGCTGGCACGTTGCCGGCGCAGGCCAAGATAGAGCGGATCGGCGAGGAGTTCTTCGTTGTTGGTGCCTACATCGAGCTGCACCGGCAGGGTGCGATGCGGGTTAAGACCGCCGCACAGCGTGTAAACCATGAGTTTGCCGATCGCGATGTTCAGACCGCCAATGCCCTGGTCACCAATGCCAAGCACACCTTCGCCGTCGGTTACTACCGCAATATCCAGTTCGTCTGCGGAGATGGCGGCAAAAATCTCGTTGATGCGGTCCTGATCGACAAGAGATATTATCAGTCCATGCGGGCGCACATAATTGCGGCTGTACTGCTTTACCGCATCGCCAATGGTCGGAGTATAGACTATCGGCAGCATCTCCTGCAGATGTCGACTGACAAGATAGTAAAAAAGTGTGGTATTGGTCGCGAACAGGTCGTTCAGAAATAGGTTTCTGGCTAGATCGTCGCGTTGCCACGAATATTGTTCATAAGCACGGTTTGTCTGTTCTTCGATGTTTTCGACGCGCGGCGGCAACAGGCCAAGCAGGCCGAGTCGCTCTCTCTCAGTATGCGTGAACGCCGTTCCCCTGTTATAGCGAGGATTGGCCAGAAGTCCTTTGCCAGAAAGCGTGTTCGAGGCTGTGTTGCTTTTCATTTTCATAGTCTCACTGTATCAAAATGCGATTATTGATTCTCAGGAAGTTCATGTATTTCGACGATGTCGCCATGTATGCTTTCCATATAAAACTCGAAATA
>MFYY01000016.1:0-702 GCA_001787855.1 Candidatus Riflebacteria bacterium GWC2_50_8
AAAACATCTCTAAGGTCTTTAATGAGAAAAGAAGCGCGGCCCTGGAGCTCTCACGAAAATTAGACAAGCTGGAAGCGGAAATTCAATGGGAAGACCGGATAGCAAAAATTCCGGTGTCCCCTGGTAATGGCAAAAAATACGAAGAGTTGAAGGCCAGGGTTAAATTTGCAGCCCAGGAACTTCAGCAGGCCAACGACGAGATGCAGCGCATTAACAATGAGCTGACAGCGCTTGAAAAAGAGCTTAAAAACTACAACTTCAACACTCCGGCTTCAGAGGTAATCGCACTTCAGGAGCGTTGCAAGTCAGCGTCTGAAAAGGTCGAGTCGCTTCAGCAGGCCATTCTTGCCCAGGAAGAAATCAAGCAGAAGGCAAGCTCAACCGTTCCCTCAACACATGAACTGGACAAGGCCCGCGAAGACATGCTGGCAAAAATTGCTCTCGGAGATGCTTCGGAAAAAGACCTGGCCGCTTTTGACAAGGAGTATGCCAAAGACCTGACAGCAGCCCGTGAGGCTAAGAAACGCTCAGAAAATGCCGTCACATCGGCAAATCAGACGATTGCCGGACTTCGCCGCCGCCTGGCCGAAGCAGAGCAGGAGTTGAACACGCGGATTGTTCAGACAGATTCAGCCCGCCTTCATTTCTTAAAAAGCGAAATAGAGACGGTCTGTGATGACTATCTGGAGCTGGCCAATGCCC
>MFYY01000016.1:724-4148 GCA_001787855.1 Candidatus Riflebacteria bacterium GWC2_50_8
TCCAAGGATAAGAACCGCCAATTCCGGCGATTTCAGAATCCCGATGTTCAACCTGAGAGCCTTTCAGAGCTTTCTTGCAAAAGAGCCCGAAGGCACGTTTCCGCCAGCGAAAAACGCCGGCAAATCTTATGGTCTCATCGACTTCATGAACGCCGAAAAGGAACGAATAATCAAGCTCGGCATCGACTGGAAATAATCCTGATTGAATTTTTTGTTTGTTGATGAGACCGAAACACTCCACATGACTCGTCTGGGCTCACTAGCGTGGCTCTAGACCATTTTAAAACCAGCAGGGAGACAATAACTATGAAACTTACCGATAAATCAAACGACCGCTACTTCTGGCGCGAAGCCGGCAACCGCTTCTTCATCGAAATCGACGGCAAACCCGTCGAGCTGAAATACACTCTGGCACAGAGTGAGGCTTACCAGGGCTTCATAATCGTAGACAAGGAACAGGCAAAAACTGAAGCTGAAGCCAACAAGGCGGAGCGCGATATTACAGACCTGCTGATAGCAAGAGTAGGCAAAAGCGTAGACCACGCTGTCAGGGTTGTAGAGATTGCCATGAACCCGAAATCTGAGAAACAGTTCACACGCGAACAGGTTCTGGAGTTGTTCGGTGAGCAGCTCGACTTGCTGCGTATTGTTGCTCGCACCTGGGTAGAAAAAAAGGTATTTAACCCGGCCCTGGATAAAGTTCTCGACCCTCACCTGGCTCCGTAACGCGGAGCCAGAACTTACCCCCAAGACCAATTGAAATAACGCGGTGGGAAAACAAACTGAAGATAT
Organism: Candidatus Riflebacteria bacterium GWC2_50_8; assembly: GCA_001787855.1. Taxonomy (GTDB): domain Bacteria; phylum Muiribacteriota; class Ozemobacteria; order Ozemobacterales; family Ozemobacteraceae; genus Rifleibacterium. The sequence goes on from MFYY01000016.1 coordinate 1,517, forward strand.
GCCGGGGCTACGGATTCAGTATCGAGCAGGTCGTGGAAATGGACTATCTGGCCTATCTGATAGCTCAAAAAGATCTGGCTGTGCGTCCGATAATCGATGAAATCGTGCCTCTGTTGTTTGGCAAAAAAGATAAAACTTCCATGAGCGTTGCTGAAAGAAGAGCTTCGTCGAAGCGAAGGAACCCATGAATACTCGCGAACTGAAAATCATCATCAAAGCCGATGGCTCGATGGCTGTCGAAGAAATAGACAAGCTCGACCAGGGCCTTGACGATCTCGGTCGCGGGACACAAAAGACCGGTCGCGATCTCGATAAGCTTGATCGAACAGTCGATAATACTGGTCGGTCGGTAAAAAAAGCCGCGAAGGAAGTAGAGAAGGCGAAGCTCTCATGGGCAGATTTTGCGACAGGCGTTAATCTGGCGTGGGAGGCTCTCAGCAAAGGTAAACAGCTACTCGCCGAGGGCTGGGATGTTGCGTTCCAGGGCGCCAAGTTGCAGGAATCCCGCGACTCCTTTGATGATTATGCTCGTAGTATCGGTCAAAATGCAGACGACATTCTGGGAAAACTGCGCAAGGCCAGTGGTGGAACAATCTCTGACATGGGGCTGATCACAACGGCCAGCAAAGCCATGTCTCTCGGCGTCACCACCGATTCGGGCAAAATGGCAAATCTGTTGGAAATTGCCAGAAATAAAGCCCGGCTTTTCGGCATTGATACTAGTCAGGCATTTGAAGACATCGTTACTGGTCTTGGCCGCAACTCGCCTCTTATTCTCGATAATGTTGGCATCAGGATTCCGGCAGGCTTCGAAGAAATGACCGAGGGAATGTCGGATGCCGACAAGACCGCGAAATTACTTGAGCTAACGCTGATCGAAGGCAACAGGCAGCTCAAGGAAATGGGTGGCCTGACAAACAATAGTGCCGATGAAATGCGGGCTTTTTCGGCAGAAGTTACAAACCTCAAGGGTGAATTTGGCATTCTTCTGGCTGAGGGTCTTCTTCCCGTTGCACGGGAAGTTCGCGCCTTACTGCCAGACATTAAAGCGGCTATTGAGCATTTCAGAATTCTTGCTTCTGTAATGAATGTGCCGGGCCAAATCGCTGCAACTCTTTATTACGATAAAGATTTGAAGAAATATCCAGCCTCTTTTGAGGATGCACAGCAAAAATACTACGAAGTCAATGATCGAATCACTGAGCTTGTGGGAAAAATAAGAGAGGAAGGCACTTCCGCCAGACCAGGGCCGATGACACGCGCCAGCATAGGCGCTAACTCATATCAAAAAGAACTTGATGAGCTGCTTAAATACTCAGATCAGCTGGAAATGATGATTGTGCAGTTTGATAACGTTAAATCCAAATTTACTGAGTTTAATAGCAAAGAAATTGGGTTTGATGATCTTTCCGACGACATTGATTCTATGGTGGATGATTTTGAATACTTCACAGAATCGCTTGGAATGATTGATAATGCCGTAGAAAAGAGTGGCAATAAAACCGGTAAATCTTTCAACGAGACCTCCAGCCGTGTTCGCGAACTGAAAGTAGATTTTCAGGATTTAGGCTCTACCGCGATCAAGAGTCTGGATCTCATTGGCGATGGCTTTGATGCCTTCGACGGTGAGGTCGATAAATTACTCGACAATTTTGACGACGCCCTGGGCGACATGGAACAAACCGCGAAGAAATTTCATGACGATATGGTCGCAGCAGAGCTCAAGCGCTATAAAGACCTTGCCGGTCTCGATAAAAATACCGCGCAGTGGGGCTTTCTCAATTTTATGTCGAGCGGCTATCTCAACGCCGGAACAGACGGAGACCCGCTTGTTAAATTCCAGCGGGAAGATAAAAAAAAGCTCGAACAAACTATTGCAGAGGCAGTATCTACAGGCTTTGCAAATGTAGATTTCTCCAATTTTTCTCTCTCATTTGGCAATATGCTTTCACAGATTCTTTCAAAGTCGATTGCGCAAAAAAATCCAATTCTGGATGCAGCTGGCAATGTTAGTTGGGGGAATGTCGGCATAAATCTGGCCACTGACTTTGCTGTTAAAGCTCTAACTCAGCCAGGTCGCTTTTTTGGCGGTCGCCAGGATAAATTCAAGGAACAAACTTTGCAGGCAGCATCTGATCTGAAAAGTCAGATGGGACAGGCATGGGTAAAATCTCACGAGACAAGCCTGTTGCCGTATCTGACAGAATATGACAGAAATCAGCTGGCTGCTGGGCGTTATAGCTATTACGGCACTCAAACCGGTTATTCATGGAATGATAGCGGCGACGGCTGGCGAAGCGATAAAACCAGAACATACAACTTGATCGACCAGGGGGCGAGCGCGGCCCTCGCGAAGCTGACAAAGGCAATAGAGAATGCTGAAAAATATAATCGCTCCGTTGAAATGGGCTATGAGCTTCAGGCCGCAAAAGGATATGATTATCAGGCGCTGGCTGTTCAGGCAGCAGCTTTTCAGCAGGCTGCCGCCAGGGCTTACGGTGGTGAATATTCTCTAGCCTGGACTGACGGAACGAAAGACACGGCAGATCTGGCCGAAGCGGCGCATGAAATAAAAATGGCAGCAGCAGAAATGGCCAGACAGCTAGGTCAGGCAACTGCGGAAAGAGCTGCG
>MFYY01000016.1:4157-4246 GCA_001787855.1 Candidatus Riflebacteria bacterium GWC2_50_8
GCCGGTTTTGCCAAGTATGCCCCCTGGCTAGACTCAATTCAAACTCCCGCAAACGCATCATCAAACCTGCGAATTTCAAAGCGCGGTGA
>MFYY01000016.1:4276-4405 GCA_001787855.1 Candidatus Riflebacteria bacterium GWC2_50_8
AGATTTTTTACACGTGCCAACGACATCAAGAATGGACAGTCTTACCACCTCACAGCAATATGATGCTTTTGCCGCTCTGCAGACGAGTTTGATGGATCGCAATATCCCGAGTTATTTGCTCGATATGGT
>MFYY01000016.1:4452-12849 GCA_001787855.1 Candidatus Riflebacteria bacterium GWC2_50_8
AGATCGAAAAACAGGCGGCTGCCTTTGAAGAAGTCATGCGCCGCCAGGAGCAGATTTTCAACGATACCGCGAAATCTTATGAAGAACGTGTCTCTAGCCTGGAAGTCTACGAACAAAGCATGGAATCATATCACCAGGCTAAACTTGAAAAGCTCAGAACTGAAAAGCAGTTCGAAGAGCAGGAAAAACAGCTAATGGCCGAAGCCCGCCAGGCAAAAATGGAGTCGGCCTTGTCGCTGATCGGCGAAGTCTCGCAACGCGGTGACCGGATTATGATAATCCAGGCCGGCGATTCGACAACCGCGATAAGAGAGCTGATGGCCGAGTTTGCCGACAACCCTGAAGTGACAGCGGTTTTGCAAAGCACTCTTGAAAAAACCGAAGCGCAAGCGCGGTGGGGCAAATAAATGCTGAAGCGAGAACTCATAATCAAGCTTGGTATCGACTTAAAATAATCCTGCACCAGGAGGCGACATGTATAAAAACGAAGAATCACCTGAGGTTTTGGCTTGTCTTGAAGAGGTTGTAAACGGCTCGCTGACAAAACACGGCTTCTCCGTTCAAGTCGCCGCCGAAATCACTTCTGATGTTATAAGCAAGGTCACAGAAATGCTTGGCGGGGAACAAGTTTATTTTCCGGCGGTGCTTCCGCCACCGCATCGTACCAAGCGGAAGAAAAAGGTCATTGCCGCATCAGGTGAGATATTGTCCAGTCTTGAAAAGGCGATGAATGACTCGTTAACAAAACATGTTTTTCCGGTCGCAGACAAAAACAGGGTTGTTTCTGATGCAGTCAGTGAATTTGGCAAAAGATATAGCGGGGAAAAAATCTACTTTCCCAAAAATATTGTATCCAACCGCGCCAAACGAAACAAGGAAATCTTAGAAGCCCTTGACAGCGGCGTCTCACCCAGAGCCCTTGCCCGCAAATACCGCCTTTCCGAGCGACGAATTGGTCAAATTTCATCTGACCGCTACTCTTAGTCTTTGTTCAAGTCTGAAGACCACCTTCTGACTTTTCTTCCTTGTGCCTCCTGGGTCTGATCGACTTGGGAGGTATTTTTTTTTCTGGCTGATTTCGACTGCGATTGTGGCGCTGCTGGCTTTGATTTCACAGGCCATATCTGATCAATATCGCAACCTTATTGCGAGTCTGGTATATCGGCGAAGATTCGACCGGCCAGAAACACCCTCAGAAATCGCCGGGAACGCGTCAGATTTCGATTTCCCTGCCCTCAGCGATATCAAGCATGGTTTTAAGGCAAAAACTCAAATACAGGCTGTTTCTGGCGATTTGTCATCATCGCCAAGTTCGCCAGGCAAAATTGTGCGCCGCGATGACATAAAATGACATAAATGACAAAGAATGACATTGGCGCAACTTCTAAAAACCGCTATTGGTTGGGCTGAATCAGCCATTTTCCGGCATCGCGGCGCGGCTTGCCGAGGCTCAATCTTTTCTACCAATTTCAGCCTTGTTGATAGGTTTGCCGGTGTCTCAATTTGCCTGGTTAAATTTCGCCGTCTTGCGCGGTGTCGCATATGAGTTTATATTTGATTAAGCTGAGAAGACAAGGGCGGGAATATGCCTGAATACCTTGGTTGGCTATTACCATTTCGTGCCGATCAGAATGTCAAAAGAATGTTTTGAATAAAGGAGAAAGCGCATGACCGAAGAAGACGAAAAGCAAGCTCAAAAGGAATATGATGTGATTTGGCAATGGTCGCTCAAGGAAATAGAGAAATTATCTGAAAAGCTCAGGCCGGCCAGCGGCTTGGATACTAACCGTGCTGACTATAACAAAATCAGAGATAAGTTTTTTGTGAAGCTACGGGCATTAAGGGCTAAATATGGAATCCCAGAACCGGCAAGTGAGAAAATGCACGTCCAAAGTTCATCTAATTTCAAATGACCAGGCGACATCTTTATAGTCAAATCATGTGTCCTGAATCTATCAAAACAACAAATTTTTTAGTCAAAACATGTGTCTTTTTACACCGTGGACAGATGGTTTAACTATTTAAACCATCTGTCACTAATATTTAAACCATCTGTCATTTTACATTTGAGCAAATTGCACTGGCAGAGCTGGTGGCTGCTATTGGTTCTGTTGAATTGCGAATTCAACCACGTCTGGATGATTTTTTCTGAACTCCTCGAGTTCGCGGCTCTTTTGTATTGCTTGCTCCCTGAGCCCGTTGATTTCTTCTTCAAGTGTAGGCAGTTGCGCTTTCAGTCGCATGAGAGCTTCGACATCCTGCTCGATACGAAGTGTTTCTTCTTCAATATCACTGGCGAATTCTATATCGCAGCCGGTCAGCAATGTTGCCATCACAGCCAATATGATGAGTGCCTTATTCATTGCGGCTCTCCTTCATCTTGATCTGGGCGGCTCGCAGAGTTTCAAGCTGAGCATTGAGTTTGTTGATTTCAGCCTGCAGACGATCGCGCATGTCAAATTTCGAAATTGAGCGGGCAACTTCGTTTTTCAAATCATCGCGCCTTTTCAGCATTTCCTCGCGCTTCTGCGCATATTTCCCGGTAAAATCGAGGCAACCGCTCAGCATGGTTGCTCCAATCAGAATCAACATTAATGCATGGGTCTTGCAGGGTCTGCGTTTACTTTGGTTGCCAGTTCTCATTTTTTCCTCTTCACAGCAATTTTTTTTGTCTGCTGATTCTATACTTCTACCACAAATTTGATTCTCAGCGCAATCAGAGGTTGCCAGTCATTTCAAAAACCAGCGGACAGGTTTCATTGCCGTATCTGCTGAGAAAACTCAAGGCAACATATTTTGCACTGCCGGTTTTCATTATAGGCAGCAGCATACGATTACCGGCCTCTAGGTAAACTTTCTGAAAAGTCGCAGCATGCGAGCGCGTCTGCAGATCCTGCAGGTTGGCAGCCGTATAAATCAGCGCGAACCGGCAATCTTGCTGCAGTGACTGATTGAACTGAAAAGCAAAGCCTTCTCCATGCCTGACCAACACAGGGACTTCTATCTGCTGAACGCCTGGGGCAGCATTGAAAACATCGGGGGGAAGGGCGGGGCAGTGGTAGTAGCTTTTGCGCAACAGTGCTGCCACATCAGTGTTTTCAGCATACATCGACTTTGCGCTGAAATAGGCGTTGCCGAAAATATTTGGTATGCTTCGCGATAAAGTCAGCTGTTTCGGGATTTCCATCGGGTCAAACCACGCCTTATCTTCATTTTTGCGAATTTTGTAGGGTCCGTTACCTATGTAGATTTTAGTGTTATAGCTGTTTCTTGACCACCAGCAGACCAGTTCTCGGTAAGAAGCTTTGTGGTGGTCGAGGCTCCAGTATATCTGCGGGATGAGATAATCGATCCAGCCGTTTTTCATCCAGGTCAGAATGTCGGCATAGAGATTGTCAAAATTAGTCTGGCCTGCTCTGGTATTGGATCCGTTCGGATCATTCGCAATGTTTCTCCAGACGCCAAACGGGCTGATGCCGAATTGCACCCAGGGTTTTTCCTGCTTGATGACCCGGCTGACCTCGCTGATCAGTTTGTTGATATTTTCGCGGCGCCAGTCATCGAGAGTCTGACCGTGTCTGGCATACATTTTGTAAGCAGCTGCATCGTTAAAAACCGCTTTGTGTTTGAAAGGATAAAAGTAGTCGTCGAAATGTATGGCGTCGATATCGTAATTCTGCACAACCTCGCGGATCACTTTAACCAGATGCGACTGGACCTCAGGCAAACCGGGATTATAATAATATCTTCCATCGTATTTGATCATCCATTTCGGGTGTCTGAAAAAGTCATGCTGTTGGCTTAACAATCTTGTTTTGGCATCAACTGTCGCACGATAAGGGTTGAGCCATGCATGAAATTCCAGGCCGCGTTTATGCGCTTCCAGGATCATCCAGGCCAACGGATCTTCATTGGTCGCTGGTTTTTGCCCCTCTTTTCCGGTGAAAAATTTCGACCAGGGCGAGTATTTAGAGGGGTAGAAAGCATCTCCTGCCGTTCTTATCTGCACGATAACCGCATTAAAATTGAGCGACCGGTAATAATCGAGCAGCCTGATGAAATCTTCCTGCTGCTTGCAATACTGATCAGTGGCAGAAGACGGCCAGTCAATATTCATTACCGTGGCGATCCAGACGCCGCGAAACTCACGTGGGCTAGGAGGCAACGCAACCTTTAAGGCTCGATAAAAAGCAGACTGCAAAGCTGTTGCAGCAGTGTTGCCTGTTTTAACGCTTTTTGCTGACGATCGTTGCATTGTCGAGCGATTTTGCACTGTGCCGGAGGGTGTGCGTCTGGCGCTGGCGTCACAGGTTTGCAAGCCCAGAATCAGGCTTGCCGCCAGAAATATTCTCAAAAAATGTGGGGCCGTTGCTTGGTAAGGTTTCATTGTTGTTTCACTGTTTGCGAACTTATTCGACTACTTAAAACTTATCGGCACTATACTCATCGGCTAACTCCAAAAAGAATACGCACAGGCCGCTATGCAACGCTAAGCAGCTCGCCCTCGATTGCACTCATGGCCGCGAGCGCCAGATCGACGAAATCGGCGAAAGGAATACCAGCCTTTTCACATTCAAGAATGTTTTCGCGCGACACACTTTCGGCAAAGCGCTTTTCCTTCATGCGCTTGGCGATAGATTTGGCCTTAACCGATGAAATCTTGCGATCGGGGTAAACCATGGCGCACGCAACAATCAGGCCGGTTATGCTTTCACAGGCAGCGAGCGCATGATCGAGAACGCTGCTTCTGATCGCGCCGGTTTCCTCATTGTGCGACCGGATCGCGTGCAGATATTCTTCAGGCAGTCCTTCATTTCGTAGCAGGTCAACTGCAACGTTGGCGTGACTTTTCATGTCGCCTTTGGTGATATCTAGATCCATGTCGTGCAGCAGCCCAAGAATTTCCCAGTCTTCGGCGGGTTGCCCAAGCTTCTGAGCCGCCGCTTTCATGACCACTGAGCTGGCGAGGCAGTGCCGGCGCAAGTTTTCGTTGTTGAGGTGCTTATGCAGGATTTCAATTGCTTTTTCACGGTTGATCATTTTAGTTCCCCAGGAAATTACGGTGTTGTTTGCTCAAATATTAAAACATATAATTTTTGCAATGTACATAGCCTCTGAAAAAAAATATTATCCACGATGGCTACGCCCAGGGATTGACATATTCCCTATCTATCATTACAAGTAGTATATGCGTAAGAACTTTCTAATAACCTGGGTGCTGATTTTTACCCTGCTTGTGCAGGGTATCGTGCCTGTGTTTGCCGGCCAGGATTCGCCTGTTGCCAGCTCTTACGACACCTACCAGCATGCTTATTCCGAGTATGTAAAAGCCGTTCAGTCACAGGCTTCTCTCGACGAGATCAACGGCAAACTCGATATCTATCTTGAAGCTCAGCGGGCCTATAAAGAAACCACCGGTCTGAATGTTTCAGCTGAGCAGGTTGCGCCGCAGGCTCCTGTCGAACAGAGCGCTGCAGCTGCTTCGGCAGAAGTCTCGACAGCTGCTTCCGACGAGGGAAGCCCGGTCGCAGAAGCCCGGGTGGCCGAAGAAAAATGGCATCTCTGGCGCGATTTTCAGGCAAAGATAGTTGGCTATGCCCAACGTCTGCTAGGTGCCACGGGCAACCCTGGCGAAATGCCCCTCTGGGAAAGAGTGGCCTGGACCATAGGCAAGTCACTGCTGCCGACAATGGGCGTGATAATCGCAACAGCGCTGTTGGCACCGCTTACCCCGGTGGGCATGGTTATCGGCGGTATTGTTACTGGTGCCGCACTGGGTGGTCTCATGACCTATGCGTTCGAAAAGCGCATGAATGCAAAATATCGAACGGTAAAAAAGGAAGATGCCAAAATCTGGCGTGACGTTTCGGTTCAGGCAGTTATCGAGGCAGTAATGGCGCCGTTCAACCTGGCTACCGGAGGCATGTTTGGCATGGTCGGTCCCACGGTCGGCCGTGCTATCGGCAAGGTCGCTCTGACACAGGCTGGCATTACCTTTGTCGGTCGTGCCCTTTCGAGCCAGGTTGGCGGTGCAGTTAAAAACCTCTGGTCAGTGCATTATTTCAAATACCCTGAAAAAATCGAGGCCAATGAAGCCAGAATCGACGAAATATTAAATGCTCATCTCAGCAGTGAAACTCCGTTCTCTGATGAAACAGTCGCTGAACTCGACCGCCTGCGTGCCGAAATCGAAATGATGCGCAGCGAACATTACACCCGCGAAGACGCAGTTAAAGACCTGAAGCGTGCCGGCGTATCGGCTGTTATTTCAGGTTTTGCCGGATCGATTGTTTCTGACCGTGCTTATAACAGCACCTTCGGGCGCTGGGCCGACCGCGCGTCTGTGCGCCTGTTTTCTACCATGCCGGTCAACTTTGCCAGCGGCATGGCCGGTGCCTCGCTTGAGAAGTCGTTCGTCAGCGGCGATATTAAAGATCTGCGCAACGAGCAGAAAGCATACGCCGCAGGCACCCCGGTCTTCGAATATTACGAAAAAATGATTGCCGAAAAAGAACAGAAGCGCGCCTCGATTGACGCTACCAAAGCCGGTTTCGACACTATGATCGACGGTTTCGCTGTTCATGCGGCGCGCCTGACTGTCGATGCCATCAAATACAATGTTTACGATGGACCTAAAGCCCGCAAGGCCGCAGTTGAAAACCTTTACCGCGAACAGGACCCCAACTGGAAAAAGGCCGCCGCTCTGCAACAGAAATACGAAGATTTAAAAAAGAGCACACCAAACCCTCTACGCTACCGCAATCCGGCGACTTATGCCAAGGCTCTTGCCGGTCATGTTAAACAGCTCGATAAAGCCCGCAGCGAGTGGCTGCAGCAATCCGCATCCGCCCAGCAGGCCGAAGCGCTTCCGCAAAATGTCAACCTGAAAAAGGACCTCAGCGTTCAGTATGAGCGCGATGTTAAGCTGAATCAGATGCTCGAACTTGGCCGACTTCGTGGTGGCGATGCCCATCTTGCGGCAATGAAAAAAGTTCTGCAGTCGAAGAACCCCGAGTTGGCCGACGCTTCTGACGAGCGCATGACCGAGCTCGCTGCTCTCGCCATCAAGAAGACATACGAAGATAAATTCGTCAGCAGCAGTGCAAAAGCTGAAAACATTGAGAAAGTTCTCGAAATGCGCCGCCAGCACAAGGCAGGCAAGCTGGCGCTTTCGCCCGAAGAAGCGAAACTGCTGGCCGGACGCGCCGACGTAATCAGTCCGTCGCAATATAAGGCCGCCCTGGTCGAAAAATACGTATATGACCTGAAGACGCAGAACGTCAGATGGGATGAAGTTGAGCGCCAGATGCCGGCGATCATGGCCCGCGCTGAAAAGCAGATGCTGACGCAGTATAACAACAACTGGGCCGGCGTGCTGACTGCCGAGGCTTATGCGAACGGCCTGGCCAGATACAAGTATAATCCCGAAGGCTATGTCAACTTCGGCGATGAAATGAAGAAGATCGTTGCCGACATTCCCAGAATGATCAAAAACAACCTTCTCGGTGAGTATACCCGCGAAGTCAACGATGCTATCACCAGCAACATTATTCCGCAGAACCCGTCGAATGATCTCGAGCGCTATCTGTCGACCTTCGGCAAAACCGCGATCAACGAGGCTACCGGCGACGTTATCGATACAGTTTACAACGCGTCATCGCAGCAGCTGCGTTCAAGCTTTTTCCCCTGAACCTGCGCACATGCTGACCTGTCGCCATCTCTGGACTGGTTTCATGTCGCAGTTGATCTGAGCTTGCTAAACAGCTGTGCCGGTGTATTATTATCTTATAGCAATCAAAATAACTCTGCAGCGTACACCCCTGCTGTGTCTGACGTTTGTTCAGATGCCACTTTGTGCAGCCCGGGCACGATAACGGCCTGGAAAAGATTAATGGTGTATACTGAAGTTGTGAGATTAAAAGTGGGGGGATAATATGGTAGAAAAAATACAGATGATTCCAGCTGTTTCTGGTGTTGAAAAAGTTGCAAATGCCGGCAGGTCTCCTGATGCCAATTTAAGAAACGAGAATTACAAAGGTTTGAATATTGATCGATTTGGCTTGTCGCCAGATGCCCGCAACAAGGTGGAATGGGCAAGAGCACAGTTTGAACTGAATTATCAGGTGTTGAAATCGGTTAACTCGGCAAATGGTTACGAGACAACCGAAGAAATATTTTCATTCAAGGGCAGCTATGAGTTCCTGCAGAGGGCTTCTGGAGGTGACTGGGTTTCGACTGCCGGAGAGCCGGTAGATGAAGCTGCGACAGAAGAAGCCGCCGAGCAGGATCAGTTAACTAACCTGCAGGACTATTTTTCTCCTGAAAACACATCACAGAGAATTCTTGACGTGGCGCTCAGCTTTTTTGGCATCAGCGAAATCGCCAAAACCGAAGGCG
>MFYY01000017.1:0-7289 GCA_001787855.1 Candidatus Riflebacteria bacterium GWC2_50_8
CAGCACGAAAAAGATCAGATCACTCAACTCATCGAGCAACACCCGCAGTTCAAGACTGCCTGATCTCTATCATACCTGAGTAAAGAATTGATGGTCATTGCGAGGAGGGCGTCAGCCAGACGTGGCAATCGCATCGACAAGAGAACTAGCTCTTTTGCTTTTCTAAATTACACTTCTGGCGGTGCATTTTCAGCTGCCAACAGGGCTGCGATCGTTGCGCTCAATCGGTATTAGTTCAAACTGAGTTCCTTGATTGAAGTAAAAGAATGGCGCCACGACGTCATTCTCAGCCAGCTTTGCTAAAGGCCGTTTCGGACCGATGATATGAAGACGTTTACTATCTGGTTCGACGCTGCACTCTACTTTAACACCATCAATCTCAACCACCCATTCTGAGCTGGCGAGTTCGTTGATGTTCAGGGATCTTAGCGAAGAGGCGATTACCGTCAGGCGTGGCTGAAAAAAGCCGTTTTCATCGATGAGATTCGAAGTAAAGCCGTTCAAAAAGAGTCTCATATCAGCCTGGCAGCGTCGTTGTGAATCTGGTCGCGGTATTCTGTCGCAGGCTTCGATAATCAGCTCTATCAGCTGAGAAAACTCGGCATTACTGACTTTTTCTGCCGCGAGGTGCTGCGTAAGGGCAACGAGAAAATCGTTTCCCGGGCGACAGTTCATATAGGTGCGCTCTTCATTCACAATATATGCGCGCTGTATCAGTTTGCCCCAGTCCTGCGGATGAACCTGTTTCCAGGAAGTCAGCAGGCGGTCATACCCAGCGATGAACTTCAGCGCCTCATTATCAAGAGCCTGTAACTGCTGGTCTGACGCGACAACATAGTGCTTTTTCAGCACGCGCTCAATGCTTTCCGGCATGCCGCTGACCGAGCTTTCGATCATTCGCCCATGCGGATTGCGCAGCAGGGAGAGCGCGAGCTGTGGTTCGACTTCGCCAGAACTTCGCAGAATCGGAAACAGACGCATGAACCTCGAAATATCATACAGGCTGATACTTGAGTTGTCTGCCTCCCATGGCGCGGTTGCCTTAAAATTGGGGTACATCATCATCGACAGACGTTCAAAAGCGTCGATGATTTCTGAATAATCATCTGCAGGAGCTGGCAGCGAATTATTCTCTGCGTCGGCACCGATTCCAGTCAGGTCAAGAAATCGCTGCTCAAGCTGCTTTCTGCGTGCATCATCGAACTGACGGCATACATCACGGTAAGGCAGGTGGTCAGCGTTGATCGAGTGGTTTACCATGGCTTTCAGCAGTTTTTTCTGGCCCGGGCCTTCGAGACCGAAAAAATTGCTGAGCCAGTTTGGCCGGTAAGACCATTGTGGCGCCCGCCCGCGTAAAGCAAACACCGTGTCATAGTCTATCATATGGCCGTCGATCGAGATGTTACCGGCAGACCAGCAGCCGTGCAAAATGCGCTCAATAAACTTTTCGGCATCCTGCCGGCCAAAATTGCGAGCGATTTCTCTCATTTTATCAGCGTTGACGGCTTCATTCTTCTGAAAAAGGTGGGTCGGGCGATCGAGTTCGCCGCATTTATCGATTCTGACAATTATGCCGCCAGGGTATCTGCCTTCACGCCACGGGACTTCGACATCATTGACCGGATTGATAACTGCGACAACAGGCGATGTGCCGGTGCGCAGGTTCGTGTGTAATACGTTGGAGCAGATTGCCTCCCAGAGGGCGCTTACCAGGTCGAGGTTGCCATTGGAGTGATTAGGGTCTTTCGATATGGCGAGAACGGTTTTGCCAAGGCCCTTGAGGTTAAAACATTCACCATAGTATGCGGCGCGACCCGAACCAAGATTGCCGTTTAATGACATGTTCATCGGATCATCCTGACGGTCAGCATAGACCATTAGCGGCTTTGCACCAGGAATGCCGAGGTTCTGGTCGAAAGTCAGCAGGAGATGCTTTTCGACAAAACTCTTTGTCTCGTCAGCCGATAGTGCTTTCCCGTCAGCATTTTCAAGCAGGCCCGATCTGGCAAACACGACTCGGTATTGGTCTGGATCGACCGGAAAGGCCGCCATGGCAACGAAAGTCGCTTCCCCAAGCCTTTTGCAGGCTCCTGGCAATACTCCGGCCGGTTCGTTCATATTAATCTGTTATTCCATCTTTCGGATTTCCTTTAAGATACCCGGAATATTCGATCCTGTAAATTCTTGACTTCATTCTATGCCGCTAAGTAAAATAGCGGCGTGTTGAGTAGCTTAAATCATCAGAGTTTTAAATTATAAGGAGTAGAGAGAAAATGAAGCGATTTTTTGGATTGTTGTTATCTGTTGCTCTTCTGATAGCGGTTTCTGCGGTTGCCGGCCATGCCGGAACTGAAATTGGCAAATGGACCGATTGGGTAAAAGCTGACAAACTCGCTCTCGAATACCGCGTTCGCTGCAATGGTCTCGGAACAACTCCTAACGTGTATTTGTGGGATGTCGAAGTGCAGAATAAATCTGCCAATATCGCGAAGTTCGGCGTTAACCTGACTCCGACCGACATGACCGTAGAACCGGTTAAAGGCTGGATGACCTGGCCAATAGCTGGAAACCAATGGCGCAAGTTTGTGGGTTTTCGCAGCGAAGCGGCACCTGGCCAGAAAGTAAAAGTCTGGCTCAAGAATTTTTCTGATGAAAAGCAGAACGTCGTAACCGGGCAACTCGCTGCCGGCAAGCTTGATTCGGTAGACGGTACAGTTTTCAATGCCTGCAACATGGCCTGGAAAGTTGGCCCGGCCGACATCGACTGGAACCAGTCCCAGGAATGGATAAAGAGCCTCGGCATCGGCTGGCGCTCACCGACAAAGGCCGAGCTGGTCATGCTGTTCAAAGAAGTCGGTCAGAAAAGCCCGATTGGCCAGGACTATGTCTGGGCAGAACCCAAAGATGAACATTCGGCCTGGCATTTCAGTTTCTATTATCGCGAAGTACGCTGGTCATACTTTGATGACCATAGCCGCTATGGCCGTGGCGTTGCGGTTCGTCCACTTACTGATCGTTATTAAAGTTATGCAGGGTATGATTTAATGGCCAGGCTGCTGATTGTTTCGCCGCCGCTGCATTTCGAGCAGCACCTGCGACGCAGTTTCCAGCCGCCATTAAACCTGCTTTATCTCTACGCCTATATCAGTTTTCGCGGGCATGAGGTTGTGTTGCTTGAATGTGCCTCGGTTGACGAGACGGTCACCGCGATTATCAGCAGATCACCCGACTTTGTCGGTATTCCTCTCTATTATGCCTCGCTTGAAAACGCCTTCGCTATCGTAACCAGAACCCGCCAGCGCTCACCTGATATAAGGATGATCGCTGGCGGGCCCTGTTTAACCATGGAACCCGAGCGCATGATGCGCGAAGGCGGTTTTGATTTTGGCGTGATGGGCGAGGGGGAAGAGACGCTGCATGATCTTCTGTCGTCGGCGCCAAACGCAGATGTCTGGTCATCCATCAAAGGCCTTGTCTTCAGGGTTGATGGGGAGCTGATTGTTAACCCGACTCGACCACCAATTGCCAGTCTTGACGCGTTACCATTTCTCGATTTTTCTGTGGTCGACAATGATTATTACTTTTCTTTTCAGCAAAAGATGGGGATTCCCCCGACCGTTTTTCTGAATTCTTCACGCGGCTGCTCATTTCGCTGCAGTTATTGTTGCACGCCGGTGCTCTGGCCTGGCCCAGTGCGGCGATATTCACCGCAACGCATGATCGATGAAATCCGCTTTCAGCTCGAACGCTTTCCTGGTTCAGAAATCGGGTTCTGCGACGATTCATTCTTTTCAGACCGCAACTGGCTGAAAGAATTTCTGAGGCTGGTTAAGCCGCTTTCGATCAAATTTCAATGCATTGGTCGCGCGGATCATCTTACTCCGGCGATTATCGGCGAACTTGTCGATTCAGGTTTAACCTACATTGCCTTCGGGGTCGAGACCGGTAACTCCTCACGCCAGGCACGCCTGCACAAAAATCTCGATCTGGCGAAGCTTGTCGCGACAATGAAAGAATTGTCCAGATACCGGGTTAAGACCAAGTGTTTTTTCATGCTGGGCTTTCCTGATGAAACCATCGAGGAAATAGCAGAAACCATTAACCTGGCGGTTGCCTTAAAACGTCTTGGCATGAACTTCTTCAGTATTTTCCCGGTTACCTTATACCCTGGCACCGAGCTTGCCGGACAGTTTCCAACCAGTCACTTTCAATGCGGGCTGGATGCGCATCTCCCCGAGATTATCCGCGACCATCTTGAAATCAGCCAGGCTGATCAAGATAGGCTTGACAGCCGCTTCAATGAGCTGCTTACTCAGAGACAGATGGTCGATGTCGTCAGCCTCGCCTGGGAAAAGGTAGAAAGAGCCGAAACAGTTTCAGCCAAAGAACTGCAGCATCTGATAAATAAGACTGAGCCACAGAGCAGTGCCCCGGTAGTTACCGGATCGCACCAGGAGAAATAATATGGTTACAACCGCCAATGTGCGCAACATTCGATTTGACAACGCTGACCCACGTGAACCAAGAAGCGTCAATCTTTACTTTGACCACTACCGTGGCGAGCCGATTTACCGCGCCGTAGCCTATCTGGCGAATTCTGGCTGCGAGTGGTCGCGAAAGACCGGCGGCTGCACCATGTGCGGAACAAAAAATTCCGCCCTGCGCCGGCCAATTTCTGACGACGAATTTTTCGCGCAGTTTGCCATAATCAGAAAGTGTGTCGAGGAGTTCAACGCTGCGCTCGATGTGCCGGTAAAATCGCTGCACATCTACAACGACGGATTCTTCTTTAATGACAACGAAATCTCGCCGCGTGCCCGCGAAGCGGTTTTCGAGATGGCGTGCGAACTCAACATGTGCAAACTGGTTATTGAAACCAACGGCCTCGATATCGTTCGCGACAGCCGGTCGACCGATTACCTTGGCAAGGCGGTCAAGAGTCTCGGTAAAACCGAATTCGAAATAACACTCGGAATTGAGTCGGCAAATCCGCTCGTGCGCGCGCTCTACAACAAGCCGGATTCTATCGATGACGTCAAAAACAGTCTCGATATTATTCGCAGCAAGGGCGCGATTGCCAAGGGTTATGTTCTGGTCAAAGGCCCGATGATGACTGAGGCTGAGGCTTATGAGGACTGTGTAAACACAATTCGCACCTTGAAACAGTGGAGCAATGGTGAGCGTTTTCGTGTCGAATATCAGCCAGTGTGCCTGTTGCCCAACACCCTGCACGAATATCTGATGACGCTGAATCAGAACGATCCATATTTCTGGGAACCACCGCTTTTGAGCACGCTTTTTCGCATACTCGCCAACTTCCCGGATATGAGCGAAGATCTCTACACTGCTCTGTTTGCAAGAATAGACGCCGATTCGCCATGGGAATTCTGGCAGACCAGACCGCATGATGACCCAGAAACGACCTATAAGCTTTATTTAAAGCTCGTCGAATATTACCTGCACCGCAGACATGATTCTATTACTTCTGCTTTGCGCTTTGCCAACGATTCTTTGTGGCAACAGAGAATTGTCCGAAAAATTCCACAACCTCTTGAAGAGCGCGTTAGGATGGTCAAAAAGCTTCTCGCGCAAAGTCGAAAGAGCAATATGCAACTGAGTGATTATCTAAAGAATCATCTTGAGCCGGGAAGCGACTTTTTTTCGAGCTGCGAAAAACACCTGAGCACCGTTAATCCTGATGACTCAGCCTGACATACTGTTAATCGCGCCGCCACTGCTATGGGAAAGCGAATCGCGGCCGGAAATGAAACAGCCGCTGAATCTGCTGTATCTGGCCAGCTGGCTCAACCGGCAAGGTCTGCAGGCACAGGTTCTCGACGCAGCTTTGGCGAGCCTTTCTCTTGCCGAAGTTCTGCAGGCTGTTGAAGCGGTCAGGCCGCGTTTTATCGGTGTGCCATTTTATCAGGCAACCAGAGAAACGGTTTTGCAGCTTTGCCGTGCGATACGCACGCGTTTTCCCGAGATCTGGCTGGTAGCAGGCGGACCTTTGGTGACGACATCTTCCGAAAGTCTTCTGGGGCTCACCGATATTGATATCTGCGTGATCGGCGAAGGTGAAGTAACGCTCGAAGAAATTTTGCGCAGCAACCTGCCGATCCCGAGAACTGACGACTCCGACTGCTCATGCCTTTCAACAATACCCGGGCTTGGGTTTGTTGATCGCAAAAACACAGTTATTACACCGCTGCGGCCACCAATCGCCGATTTAGACAGCATTCCGTTCGTAGATTTTGAATTGATAGATATTCAGCGCTACTTTGCCTATCACGCTTCAATTGAAATGTCGAACTGGCTTTTTCTGACGACGTCGCGGGGTTGCCATGCGCGTTGCACCTTCTGCGCAACGCCGGTTCTCTGGCCAGACGGCATGCGCCGGCAATCAGTGCCACGTCTGCTCTCAGAAATTGCTTACCAGCGCAAGCTCTATCCGTCATCACAATTCGGGTTTATGGATGATTCGTTTTTTTCTGACAAAGCATGGTTGCGTGAGTTCTTTGATGGTGTCAGTTCGATGAAGGTCAAATACTGCTGCATTGGCCGGGCCGACCATCTTTGCGAAGAAGATGTGATTGGACTGGCTCGCAGTGGCTGCATTTATGTTGCGCTGGGTATCGAAACCGGTAATCAGGCAAGACAGCGGGTAATTGGCAAGCATCTCGATCTTAACCGGGTCAGAGCGTCGATTCGCTTACTGGCTGAATATGAGATTTTCAGCAAGGGGTTCTTCATGCTGGGCTTTCCTGACGAAACTCCCGAAGAAATGCTGGAAACAATCAATTTTGCAGTCGAGCTGAAGAACCTCGGAATGGGTGAGTTTAACTTCTTTCCGGTGTCGATTTATCCCGGGACGGAGCTGGCAGAACGCTGCACAAAGAGCGCCTGCGTCTCCAGGGTTTATCAAAAGCCCGATGAAGCTGACTCAGAGACTGGCAAGTCTAAGCAGCATGCGCACGACATTGCCGAAGACAAGCTGATGCGCTACGCAAACATTCCTGATGCTGATATAAACGACTATTTCAGCGCGTCGCAGATTCTTAACATTGTGAAATTTGCCTACCGCCAGGTGGAGTCGGGCCAGTCCGCCATGCTTGATGATCTCAGAAAAGCCGCAGTGTTGTCGGGTTCGTAAGACAAGATACAATTTTTACAGATTATCAAATAAGTGCATGAGAAATCTGTTTATCTATGACATTATATGTAGCAATTCAACGTTAATAATCGGTCAGGGGAAAATGTGAATGTTAGAGTTCTTTCAACAGTTAAATCCC
>MFYY01000017.1:7334-10497 GCA_001787855.1 Candidatus Riflebacteria bacterium GWC2_50_8
TGGAGAAATAAGTCATAAAATCATGGATTCGGCACTGGGTTTTGCCGCCGGAGTGATGATTGCAGCAAGTTTCTGGTCTCTGCTTGCACCTGGTATTGAAATGGCTGAGCAACTCGGGCATACCCCTTGGCTGACTGCAGTTATCGGATTTATGGGTGGTGGAATATTTATGCGCCTCACAGATAAGTTTTTGCCACACCTTCATCCGGGCCTGGGTTCTGAAAATATCGAGGGTGTTAAGACTTCCTGGCAACGAAGCACCCTTCTGGTGCTTGCAATAACTCTTCATAACATTCCCGAAGGGCTTGCTGTTGGAGTCGCTTTTGGTGCTGTCGGAGCCGGTCTTCCTTCTGCCACCATTGGCGGGGCCATTGCTCTGGCAATCGGTATCGGGATTCAGAATTTTCCTGAAGGAACTGCCGTGGCAGTACCATTAAGAAGAGAGGGCCTAAGTAAGGCAAAGAGTTTTTTTCTGGGACAGGCTTCAGGAATTGTAGAGCCAATTGCCGGAGTAATTGGTGCGTTGTTTGTCATGAAAATACAGAGTCTTCTTCCATATGCTCTTTGTTTTGCTGCAGGAGCCATGATATTTGTTGTGGTCGAGGAATTGATTCCTGAATCGCAAAGCAAGCCTGAAAATATCGATACAGTCACAATGGCGACAATGCTTGGTTTTTCTGTCATGATGATGCTTGACGTCGGGCTGGGCTGATATTCAGTTCTTTGCCAGAATACAGGCAACAGGCGCTACCTCAACAACTCACCGAGAACTTTTGGCATTACAAAACGGGGGGATACGGGTTTACGAACTTTGCAGTATAATGAAAAAATAATGCCTGCTTTGAGGAGTAAATATGACAAAGAGTAATTACTTTTTTTATAAATCGATTCGAGTGGCTGCGGCCTGTGCAATTGCGATTTCAACGCTGTTTTCGCCAGTCGAAGCCAGGGTCAGAAACTTTGCTTCGGCAAAGGATGTGCAAAGCCTGAAGTTCTTAAGTGCCAATCACATGCCGGTCAAGGTGCTGGTTGTATATTCTCCAAACCAGAGAAACCAGAATTTTGTCATCACACTGATGAATATCGTGGCTGATATGCATGACAAGGGCCTGGTAAAGCCAGAAGATGCATTCAAGGTTCATGTCATTCCCGGCTGGGAAATGCAGGAAGCTGATTATGCCTTTATTCGCGAAAAAGTAGGTGCTGAGCGGGTTAAGAAGTATGTTGAATTTAACAATGTTTATACCACAACAGATATGTGGATGCAGGACTGGGGCGAAGTTGGCGTAGTTAAGCTGAAAAGTGAAAAGAAGCCGCAGACCGTGGTTTTTGACTCAAATCGTGGCCGTGACAATGCTGAATTACCAGCGATCCTCGCGAGTTTTTGGAATAGTTACCTGCTGAAAAACCCCTCTACACAGTTTTCAGGTGGCGATTACGGCGGAAACATCGAGGTTACTCCCGACAACGTTCTATTGATCGGTAATACGTCTACTCCTGAATTGCGCGGCTTTCTGGAGAAAAATGGTTATAAGAATCGCATGGCGGTTCTCGAAACTGACTGGCTGCATGTCGGCCATGTTGATGAATACATTTCGGTTTGCCCTAATGACAAGGCTGCTCGTGGCTATACGCTGATTAAAGCTAACCCGAAACTTGCTCTCAGGCTGATTAAAGATTCTTCCCTTTCAGATTTGCGGGCAATTCCGCTTAAAGATTACCGTGATGCAATGATCGAGGTGCGCAAATACCTTCTTAAAGCCGAAGTGAATCGAGCTACTCATAAGCGACGCAAGAATAATGAAGCTTTGCCTGAAGATCAGAAATTTGGAGTTGCCGTGCTGAATTACCTAGAACTATCGGAAACTACGAGTGAATCAGGTATGGAACTGGCAACTGGCCACATGGTAAGAAGTTCTGAAGTTGAAGAATTTATCAAACTCAATCTTACCCTTGCCAATCTGATTGATACCAACCTCAAAAGGGCCTGTGAAAAGATTTCTGAAGTGCGCAAGGAAAAGGACGGCAAGCTTCATTCAATCATATCGTTTCCGGCGCTCTATCGCGTCATGCATAGCGGCAAACATATTGCTTACATTCCTGGCAGCGTTAATCAGCTGATCTTGAACAACCAGCTCATCGTCCCGGATCCCAAAATAGAAATCATGCGCAGGTATATTGCCCGCACACTCGGCAAAATGGGGCTTCAGGCTAATTTCGTTGACTCGCTGCCTTATCATAATCTTCAGGGGCAGATTCACTGCGGCACCAACGTCTTCAGACACCCTAATAAGTATTTTGTAAAGCCACGGTAACCGCTTTCTAACAACGAACAATACAATCGAAACCCGCAACTCCTGGCTTTCAGCCGAAGAGTTGCGGGTTTCGTTAATTGCTAATCTTTGGTGCCGGGTGTAGGAGGAAGAACGGCTTCCCAGGCTACTCTGACTTCATGGGTGATGCGGGCACTCTGGAGAATATCTCTGACGGTGCTCAGAAGAACTGGGTCATCATTTGTAATCTTTTCGCGATTGCTTGTAACGATATCCCAGTCTGTTGGAAAAATGAGACCTTGCGGACAGGAATAAGCCGACAGAGTGTTTTTGTCCCAGAGTAGAATCCGGTCGCCGAAAACCAGCCGCCCGTATAAAAGGCTCTCGGGGCGCATGACCAGCGAGAGAAGGTGGGTGTTGTGAATGCCGACATACAGTGATGTCCATGATCGATTTGGCGCAAAGGGTTTTGTCTCTGCTGGAGGAGCTGCAGATTCAAGTGATTTGCCGAGCAAACGTGGCGTGAGGAAAGAAGCAAAGCTTTCGGCATCGCTGGCCTGCTGAAGTTTCAGTGCGCCACCGATAAGAAAGTCGTGCTGAAAAACCACCTTGAATATGGCTGGAAGGACTCGATCCAGAAGATGCAGCGTGCCATTCAGAATGGTGCCACTGGGAATTTTTCTCTTTGCTGTCGCATCGGCATCGGGAAGAATTGCAGAGATTGCGGTCGAGCAAAGACTTGCCACGCGAAGAACTGCCGATCCTGATTCATCTGAAAACTCGAACCTGATGTTCCTGTCGCTTTCGCCGAGTATGACGCGGCTGAACGTACATTTTTCTTCTCGATAAAGTATGCTTGCAAGATTTAGATAGATATCTTCTGGGAGCGA
>MFYY01000017.1:10512-15113 GCA_001787855.1 Candidatus Riflebacteria bacterium GWC2_50_8
GATATGCCCCAGTTTCAGGGCTCGATATGAAGGAGTCTCGTGATAGGCGATAGTTCCGTCCTCAGGGACCTCATAGCCACCGCCGCCCCAAAACGGACTCCGAATAACACCGGTCCGCAGTGATCTGTTCTTACCATCGAAGCAGATCACGTAGTCCATAAAATAAAATTCAGCTTTATCAAGCCCGCCTTCAGGATTTGTCCAGAAAAAAATCTGGGTTCCTTCATTTCCCTGGAACCAGCGTCGGTTATCCTCGATTTTTCGAATCTCACGCAGGCTGGCACCGAGCATTCGAGGTTTGAGAAAGTCATTCAAGACATGGTAATGACCTGCAGGCATGTTCCCAAAAGTGCAGCCAATACCGCCCTGTCGAAGAGAGCAGACACGGAGATCGGTTTCAAAAAAAACGCCGCCCAGACGGATTCTTGAGGGAAGAACCATTCCGGACTGTGGGTTTGCAAGAATCGGGTGATCTTTTGTATTGAGGGAAATGCCGGTTTGCGCCAGATCAAACAGAGGAAATTCGCCGACCCCGAGAATCTCAACTACGCCTTCGGAATAATTCAGGCGCGGTGAAACGCGACGCTCCGTTTGGGGGAGAGTTGGCTCGGCAGGCGACTCTGGCTTTGAACGGCCAAGAATCCAATTTAACGTCTGGCTGAAATTCATAGGTTCAGGTGGTCGATTCCTTGTTCAAATCCTGCAAAAGGTCTTCGATGTCGATTTGATGCATTTCTGCAGCATCACCGAGGCTTTCGGATTCACCGATAGAGCACCCAATGCAATACATGCCGTGGCGCATGAGAATCTTTTGTGCATCCGGGCGAAGCATCAGAACTTTCGCTATGGTCATTTCAGCACAGATTTTTTCCATCTGATTCTCCATTAACTTCAGGGCGAATTATTCGCGATGACTATAAAAGCCAATTATGAGGAGTTTTATCCAAGTTCTCTGATCAGAGAACCCCCTCGTTCTTTCTAACCGAACCGGAAATTCGAATCTCTTTTTTATCTGAAACTCGCATCCAAAAAGTTTCCATCGAAGGTAAAATAGCATTTCCCGAATTTCTGCGTCAAGGAAAACTTTATCCTTGAATTCTGATTCTGAGGAATTTTTGGGTTTAATAATTTTGCAAAATATTACAGACTGGCTCTAAATGATGTATGGTAGTCATACTGGCGAATCAAATCTGAGGAGTTGCAAATGAACCGTAATCGCTCTTTCCTGCACAGGACTGCGGTATTTATTTTCCTGGCCGTTTCTATCCTTTCGGGCTATCAGACAACCGTTCGTGCCCAGGATGAAGCTCCCCAACTGACCGTCGGATCAAAGTCGATCCAGGAGGGCATTTTGCTGGGAAAGCTCATGATCGGGGCTCTTCAGCAAAAAGGGTTCAAGGTCATTGACCGAACAGGCATGGGGAAAACGGACGATCTCCGCAAGGCTCTGCAGAGCGGTGACATTGATATTTACCCTGAATACACCGGCACCGCAGGTCTTTTCTTCCCAGAAGTTGAACAGTCTGTATGGAAGGATTCGAAAGCGGGCTATGAAACTGCCAGGCGCCTCGACGAGGAAAAAAATGGAATCATCTGGCTCACTCCGGCATCTGCGGATAACTCATGGGTTATTGCTGTGACTCGCGATCTGGCAGAGCAGGGAATAACCAGCTTGCCGAAGTTCGCCACTTTCATTCATGGCGGCGGAAAAGTCACACTTGCGTCCCTGAAGGAACTGATCCAGAGAAGCGATGGCCTTCCTGCTTTTGCAAAGGCCTATCAATTCGAACTTGGCGAGTCTCAGGTAGTGGCGATCGATCAGCGGCAACCCGGCGAACCACCGGCGGTTCCCCCGACAGATTTTAATGCTCTGCTGACACTTGGCTCAAGCGCGCAGATTGCGGGCTGGGATATGGTTGTCCTGGAAGACCCCGCCAAGGTTCCGATGGTGTTCAGGCCAACGCCCATCACTCGCCGCGACCTGTTCGCGCAATACGGGCAGAAGATTGACGAGGCCCTGGGACCTGTGTTCAAGTCTCTTGACATGGCAACCTTGATCAGGCTGAATACCCGGGTCGTGGTGGAAAAAATCAGTCCTGATGTGGTAGCCGCAGATTACCTGAAAGAGATAACGGCGCCAGCGAAACCCGTCGACCCGCCCGCCGTTTCCCATTGATACTGATTTCGTTTCTTTGCTGGATAAAAAAGGGAGGTTCTTATGAATTCACTTATTGATATGATTCTTACCCGTCATAGTGTTCGCCAGTTTACCGGTGAGTTGATCAAAAAAGAAGATCTGGACATCATTGTAAAAGCTGGAATGGCCGCTCCGTCCGCCTGTAATGTGCAACCATGGGCATTTATAATAGTTACCGAGAGAAATATACTAGATACCTTAGGCCAGAAATTGCCTTTTGCAAAAATGCTCGATAAAGCTGGAGCTGCAATAATTGTTTGTGGTGTCCCAGATAAAGATAAGCAGTATGCTAAAAAGTTCTGGACGGTAGACTGCTCTGCAGCAACAGAAAACATTCTTCTTGCTGCGCACGCATTGGCCTATGGAGCCGTGTGGACTGCTGTGCATCCCGAAGAAGACCGGATTGCAATAGTAAGAAAAGAATGTGAGATCCCAGGCAATGTTGTGCCATTAAATATTATCCCAATCGGTGTTCCCGCAAATGCCAATGCCAAGGCAATTGATAAATACAAATCAGATAATATCCATTACGATAGATGGTGATTCCTGTTCATCACTGATTCAGGAAGAGAAAATTTAAGCTGACAACTGCTGTGGCTCAGCAATGCTGTCTTCGCGATTTCGGCAGTCGTCGCTTTGTTTCCCGGCAAGAAGTTTCTGTTGCCTTGCCCGTTGCTGTCAATTATACTGTTCCCTGTTGGATCTACATACAGCAGGAGGACACATAAAATGCCTGAAAATCCCAATCGCGAACGTGACCTTGTTCTGGCGCCAAACGAGTATTGTCTTATATCAGACCAGACCAAAGGCCATATCGTTGTTTACGTAGGGCCCTACAAAACCAGTCTTGCCAATACTGACCAGCCGGTTCTTTTCAACGATAAGCAAAAACGTTTTGAGCGAACAACCCTTGAACAGGCAATTTCGGTGTTTTCGACCGCTCCTGAGGGCTGGTATCTGGTGCTCAAGAACCCGCCCAAAGATGGCATTCAGCCGCCACATTTTGGCTCAAACAGCCTGCCCGAACTGCGTGTCGGTCATAAGGTCAATATTCCCGGCCCGATAAACTTTGCGCTCTGGCCCGGACAGATGGTTCGCGTGGTTCAAGGACATTATCTGCACCTCAACCAGTATCTGGTCGTGCGCGTCTATGACGAAGAAGCCGCCAAACTCAACTGGAAAAAGGCCGTAGTAAAACCGCAACAGAGCTCGACCGCCGACGAAAGCAAGAGCGCCGGCATCTCTGACGGCATCCCCGATCTTACCATGGGAAAACAGCTGGTAATAAAGGGTACCGAAGTATCGTTCTATATTCCGCCGACTGGCGTCGAAGTAGTCCGCGACGACCACGGCGGCTATCTCAGAGAAGCAGTGACCCTCGAAAGACTGGAATACTGCATTCTGCTCGACGAAGACGGTAACAAGCGCTTTATTCAGGGCCCGGCCGTTGTGTTTCCGAGCCCAACCGAAACCTTTATCGAAAAGAGTGGCAGCCGCAAGTTCAAGGCCATTGAGCTTAACGAAATCAGCGGCATCTATATCAAGGTCATCGCGCCTTATACCGAAAAAGGCGTTGAACACAAGGTTGGTGAAGAGCTTTTTATCACCGGCAAAGACCAGATGATCTATTTCCCACGGCCTGAACACGCCATAATCAAGTATGGGGAAAAGGAGCTGCAATACTCAGTAGCCATTCCAGCCGGCGAGGGCCGCTATGTTCTTAACCGCATGACCGGCAAAATCACTCTGGTGCGCGGTCCGGCCATGTTCCTGCCAGATCCAAGATCCGAAGTCATTGTCCGCAGGTTCCTTGAGCCGCGCCAGGTCTCGCTGATGTACCCCGGCAATCAGGAAGCCCTCGAATACAATATGCGTCTCAAGCAGATTGCCAAGGCTGGCGGCAGCGAAGATTATCTGACCGACAGCGAACTTAAGCGCAAGCTCGCCGCACCCAGAGCCGCAATGGCAGCGAAAGCAGAAGGCACCGCAGAAGGCTTCGTCGGCGATGATTTTACCAGGAGCCCTTCTTTTACGCAGCCTCGCACCATTACTCTTGATACCAAGTATGAGGGAGCCGTGGCGCTCGACATCTGGACCGGATATGCCGTTCTGGTAATCGGCCGCACTGGCGAACGAGAAGTCGTCGCCGGCCCGCAGACCGTGCTGCTTGAATACGATCAGGCACTTGAAGCCATGGAACTGTCTACCGGCACCCCGAAAACCGACGAAAAAACCATCAAAACCGCCTACCTGCGCTGTCTGCACAATAAGGTTTCTGACCTGGTTGAAGCCGAAACCAGTGATCTGTGCCGGGTAAAGGTGCGTATGTCATACCGCGTTAATTTCGAAGGTGAGCCAGAGAAATGGTTCAACGTCGAAAACTACGTTAAATTTCTGACTGATC
>MFYY01000017.1:15132-15757 GCA_001787855.1 Candidatus Riflebacteria bacterium GWC2_50_8
TAACGCGGTTAAGCAGCATAGAATTGAAAACTTCTATGCCAATGCCATCACGATCGTTCGCGATTGCGTTCTTGGCGTGGCATCTACCGACGGCAAACGCCCGGGTCGCCTGTTCACCGAAAACGGCATGCGCATCTACGATCTCGAAATTCTCGATGTCAAGATTGGCAACGAAGCTATTGAACAGATGCTGGTTGCCGCTCAGCATTCAGTGGTCAAGCAGACTCTCGCAATTTCCTCTGAAAAACGCACTCTCGAATACGTTCAGCAGAGCGAAACGATCAAGCAGGAAGAGGCTACGCTGCGATCGACCACCAAAATACAGGATCTCGATCTGCAGACCGTCGAAACCAAATCGGCTCTGTTACTCAATCTTGCTAAAATCGATGCTGAAATCGAAGCTCAGAAAAAGGCGCTTACTTCGAAGCTCGCAGATCAGGAAACCCTTAACCAGATTGACGCCAGCGAACTTGGTCGCAAGCGCGAACTGGCCACTCTCGAACTCGAAATGGCCGAGAAGCGTTTGAATCTGCGAATTGAAGAACTCAAGGCCGAAGTTGCCGGGGTTGTAGATCGCGCCAACGCTGTGTCGCCAGACTTTATTGCCGCTCTGCAGGCTTTCGGA
>MFYY01000017.1:15786-17086 GCA_001787855.1 Candidatus Riflebacteria bacterium GWC2_50_8
TTGCACAACTGGTAAAGGGCACAACTCTTGAAGACATACTCAAGAAAAAAGCCGAACTGACCAAAAAATAAGCATCAGCACTTAATCAGCGGGGCTGCCTCATATCTCATGACGCAGCCCCGTTTTCTATCTCGCCGCGCGCCCAGCATAAGCGGTATACAAACATTCAATTCTGAAAATAAATGCGGAAGAGGGTTAGACTGAGTCTGGCGGGGTTGTTCGATGGTAACCGAGTTTCATGCCGTGTTTCTTGAAGAGTTCGCGGCGGAACAGCGGGTTGTAGGCAAAATATGTCGCGATGCTCCAGAGATCCTTGGCGTTGGTCTTAAAATCAAAGGCGCGGCGAATAATGTTTACCGGGTGGTTAAAGCGCCGCCGCGCCCAGAAACAGGCTTCGGTCAGCTCGTCAGGCGTCATTCGGGCTGGTTTAAATACGGCGTCGCCAAAATGATAGCGCTCGTCGAGCCACCATTTATCGTATATCAGGCGGTCAGCAGCCTGCATCTCAGCGTAAAGCGGCGTAGAAGGGTAGGGGCACAAAATGTTAAAGGCGGCAAAGCAGAACTTCTGGTCGATTGCCCATTGAACGGTTCGCTGGATCGATTTGACATCGTCGGCGTCGTACCCCATTAAAAATGCTGCCCAGAGCTGAAACCCGATGTCGCGGATTTTTTCTATAACCGGCGCATAGCTGTCGAGATGCATGTTGCAGTTTTTGTTCATCTGCTTGAGGTTAGCGGGATCGGTAGATTCAAAGCCGACAACCAGCCCGGCACAACCGCTGCGTTTCATCAGGTCCATTAAGTCGGGGTCTTCGGTAAAACTCAGGCTGGCCTGGCCAATCCAGCGTTTCTTGAGAGGAATCAGCTGTCTGAAAAGTTCTTTCGCCAGATCAGGCTGCGCCGTTATGTTGTCATCGACAAAAAAGACGAATGGCGATTTCTGCTCAGACAGCTCAGAAACGACTTCATCGACAGGCCGGCAACAGTGTGTACGCTTATACAGCGAACCGGTCGCGCAGAACTCACAGTTATTCGGGCAACCACGGCTGAACTGGGTCAGACGCAGCGGCAGGTAATGCTTGTTGTCAAAGATCTGCCAGCGCGTGCGCAGACCCTTCAGTCGTGGCGGAAAATGTCCGACATACTCTTTCCTGAGCAGGCCGGCAGCCAGATCTGCGATCATCTCTTGAAATGCTTCTTCAGCGTCACCGATCATAAGAGTGTCAGCATGCTGCGCGGCTTCTTCAGGGATCATCGAGACGTGAAACCCGCCGAGGGCCACCTTGACACCGGCCCGG
>MFYY01000017.1:17117-18043 GCA_001787855.1 Candidatus Riflebacteria bacterium GWC2_50_8
GCACACAAGATCAGTGGGCTCGGAGTAGGGGATGCGCTCATAGCGGTCATCATAGAGCACGCATTCGACATGCTCCGGTAACAGGCCGGCCAGCACGGCAAAGGTAAGCGGTTCCATGCGGCCACGGTCGAGATATGGCCGTCCACCGACTACTCCCATGTTTGGTTTGATAAAAGTTACTTTCATTAACTTGTTTCCTCAGCAATAATATAGCCGGGCAGTCCGGGTCGCAGACCGCTCTTTCGACTGATATCGGTGCGCGATACCAGATTGGTAGAAAAGAATAACAAAGCTTTGAGCGGATCAGCAAGATTGGCTGAAAATTCGAGGCTGCGCCTGAACATGCTGCTGATGCCGGAAAATCTTTTTCGTGCGCTTTTTACCGAATCAGCCAGTTCCTGGGGTGTCATGCTCTCAGGAACAAATGCCGGGAAGTCCCATCTGAATTCGGAAGAGAGCCACCAGTGCCGGTGCAGCAATTTTCCGGCAGCGGCAAGATGCTCGTATACCGGAGTACCGGGAAACGGATAGAGCATGTTAAAGTTGGCCATAAACAATTTCTCGTTTATGGTGAAATCGACCGTCTCGCTGATCACTTGTGGGGTGTCTTCCTGATAGCCAAAAACAAACGTTGCATAGACCATTATTCCACGCTGGCGATAGGCGGCAAGAAGCTGTGATACTTCACCGATGTTCAGACTCCAGCTCTTGTTCATGACTCTCAGGTTGCCGGCGCGCAGCGACTCAAGTCCGATTATGACTGCCTGACAGCCACTTGCTGCCATTTCATCGAGAAATGCCGGATCGGCTGCCGAGGTAATGCTGGCCTGGCTGGCCCATTTGAGTCCGAGAGGTTTGATTGCCCTGAATAGCTTTAAAGCATGTTCGGGTTCAGAAACAATATTGTCGTCAGCAAAAAACACATT
>MFYY01000018.1 GCA_001787855.1 Candidatus Riflebacteria bacterium GWC2_50_8
GCCGTCTGTGTTCGTAAATGCGCGGCCATCACTGACATGCCAAGGTCGCCGTTTTGTGCGAATATTTTGGGTGGCGATGGCAGTTGGCGCTGCATCGAAACCGGCTGTCTCGCCTGAATCTCCCGCCTGAACCTGATGACGGGGGGGAGTCTTTCAGGAAAGCAGAAAGGCAGATAGGGCACCAGAGTTTTTGGCTCGAGCAGTGATGATTCTGAGCTGCTGGTGTCGGCCGGCTGATATGGGGCCATTTTATTCAGGCCGGTTAACATGCGGCCAAGCTGCATCTGTATGTGATTCTTCTCTCGCTGCAAAGCGTCTATGGTTTTTACCAGTTCAGTTTCTCTCTGTTGCAGCGCTTCAAGCGTCTGGCGAAGTTCACGGTTGCTGCTGGCAATATGCTCAAGATCCTTGATCGCTTTTTCGTTTTCCTGTTTAAGCTTTGCATCAGTATTCCGAGTGTCACTGAGCTCTTTTTCCTGCTTTTTCAGCTGGTCTTCATAATCGGCACATAAACTTTTAATCTGATAGCTACGTGCTCGCAGCTCCTGTAGCTCGACGTTGGCAGTTTCAAGCTCTCTTTCGCGAGTTTCGAGGTTGCTGCTGGCTGTAGAATATTTGAGGCTGACATCTTTGCTGTGCAGCTGCATCTGGGTTAACTGGGTGTTCAGAGTGTTGAACCTGTCCTGCAGGGCCTGATGTTGCCGCTGCAGATTGCGGTTTTCGACTACAGAATCAGCGAGACTGTTTTTGAACTCCTGTATCTTCTGTTCTTTTTCATTGAGACCAGCACGCAGCTCTTCGAGCATGGCCAGTGTGTCTGACTCATCGTGAGCATGAGCAAGCCCGAGACGACTGCGCAACGCTGCAAAGTCGATGCTGTTGAGCTGATCGCTGAACCCGGCAATACCATCATCTGCAGAGCTGGCTGGCCGCTTTTTAATTATCGCGGACAGGCTGCGGCAAATTAATTCGAGTGCGTCAAGCTGTTCAGCTGAGCTGATCTCGATATTGTCGGGCTGTTTTTTCATCCGGTGTTGCTATATATGTTGATACAGGCAGACGCTGACGTTGTCGCCAGCCCCATTAAGGTAAGCCGCCTTGACGAGGTTGTTAGCCAGCAGCTCGAGGTCGGTTTTTTCTGGAGAATAAACCGCAGCCAGAACCTGGCTGAGCATCTCGTCTTCAACAAATCCGCAAAGTCCGTCTGAGCACAGTAACAACAAGTCGCCTTTTTCGAGCACCATATTTTTGCGCTCAACTTCGACTTTTTCGCCGATGCCCAGTGCACGGGTAATTACATTGCGCTGAGGATGGGTGAAGGCTTCTTTTGCCGTAATTCTGCCTGCTTCAACAAATTCCTGCACCAGAGAATGGTCTCTGGTAAGCGCAACCAGCTCGTTTCTGCGATACCGGTAACATCTGCTGTCGCCGACATGGGCGAGAGCTAAAGAGTCTCGATAGACAAGCGCTACTACTATTGTCGTGCCCATGCCTTCCATGTCAGGGTTTTCACAGGCCTTGGTATAAATTGCCTTATTTGCCTTTTCAAAACATTCTTCGAGAAATATTGTCTTATCTGAGTTCAAAAGATACTCAGGCTGCTTTTCAAAGAGATTTTTCGATACGTTCTCCTTGACCGTTTGGACTGCCAGCATCGAAGCATATTCCCCGGCAGCAGCTCCTCCCATGCCATCGCACATTATCAGAGCGGTTAATTCTATGCGGTTGCCCAGGGGGCCGCAATATTGTAATGCCAGACTTTCGGCATAATCTTCGTTGTTTGGTCTTACTTTGCCTTTGTCACTCAGAGTAAAGAATCTCATAAATTTTCTCCAGCTTCAGCTAGAAGCATTCTAATCTCTAGACTTACGCAAGTCAACGTGCGATGCTAAATTTCAGCGAAAATGAATGCACTTTTCTATATGTACATTTTTTTTCTATGCACCAGAGGTTGCGGCAGATCAAGCCACTCCGGAAGATGCGGGTGTCGATATTCGGCACAGGAGTCGGCGGCAGACAATGATTGCCCTGCGAGTGGTCGGCCAGAGACACCCAGATACATGTCGTAATCGTCGATGTTAATCGCCATATGTAAAATGTAAAGTTCGATGTTTCTCCGGTATTCAGGACGTTCTGAGCTGATCATGGTTAGCTCACCGCCACTCTCTGCACAATCATAAGCGACCGAAAGAACAGATGTCGTCGCGAAGTTCGCTGGAGAAGGCACATTGCTGCAGAAAAATGTTGGATTAACAGCAAGAGTCAGCTGCTCATCAGACGTTGTATACAGTGCATAACTGTTTATTTTTCTGGCAGGCTGCAGATTGCCCGGCGCAGCTGGGGTGTTTCTCGCGCAAAAGTCGCTCGAGAAGTTTGCTGTTAAGGTAGAAAAGTGTGGCCTCGAAAAGGTCTTTATTTTTGAGTTGAAGTAATTTTCGGCCAGCATAGGCAGTTCGATGAAACTGCGCAGCAGAATAATCCAGTGCAGATTGTCATAGGAAAGTCGGCGTGGAATATTTAATTCTTCCAGCGGACTGAAATTTTCGGTCAAAGGAGTCAGGCTTGTCGCAATATAGCCGGTAATATGGCTTCTGATATGTTTGAATTTTCTCAGTTTCAGCCTTGCCACATCGACCAGTTTCTTAAAGGCAGATTCGTCAATATGCTGCGGATAAATCGACTTCTCGTAATCAAGTCTGACTTCTTTTCTGTCACTATGTTCGCAGAACGTCTGTTTGCTGCTCTCTGCAATGTTAGAAGCAAAGCTTTGCGGTGTCAGGCTTCTGTTTCCATTCATCTGTGCATGAAAGACAGGTTTCTGCTGATCAGACAGCCAGACAAAGCTTAGATACGCGCCTTCCAGATTTATCTGGTCAAGAAAGGTCAGGCGATCGAGAATTGGCTCTTCCTGCGTTCTGAAATCAACACTTAGCTCAGCCCGGCTATGTTCAGGTTGATATGGAAATCTGTAAATCCGCAACCGCTGGCGAAAGTTAAACCCATTGTTCATGCACTTGTTGGCATGACTGAATTTTTCGGCAAACTTATCTTTGTGTCGGTCATTTAAGATAAATGCGTAGCCTGGTTTGCGAAAAGCTTCTGCTGCGGGGATCTGAAGCATGAGCGAAAACTTTTGCGGGCTGCATGTCGCGACCGGACGCCGCAAGGACAGTTCTGGAATTTCACGGGTGGTAATACAAGGCTTTTCGAAATTCAGCAGGAGTCGGTGTATGCGTGGCATCAGGAAGTGCGGCGACGGAGCAGGGGAGTGCTTTTGCTGGTGCTTGCCGACAGCAAGCTCAAAGGTAAAATGATCTGTAGTTTTTTGTCTGGCGCGAAAAGCCGGCAGTCGATGATAAATTGTGACAGCAAGCTTTCCGGACTTTCTTAATCCCCAGTCGTGGGCAAAAGAGTCTATCTGTGCAGGAGCCTTTATTTTACCGTGCAGATAATCGGCACTAGTAAAGAAATGGTCGCCAGCTGAATTGAAAAGGCGGCTTTCGGGAAAAAGAAACCGGCGTGGATCTTTGAGGCTGAGTGGCGGTAGAAAGACTTTTTCGCGCGCAAATCTGCACGCACCAGAAATGCTGATGCTGACGGGTGTCGGCAATATGAACTTAAATG
This sequence comes from Candidatus Riflebacteria bacterium GWC2_50_8, assembly GCA_001787855.1. GTDB lineage: Bacteria > Muiribacteriota > Ozemobacteria > Ozemobacterales > Ozemobacteraceae > Rifleibacterium. The sequence continues at coordinate 3,625 of MFYY01000018.1, forward strand.
AAATGGCGGATTCAACAAGACGAAAGCTGTCTATTGGCAGCCGGAACTGCGGAAAGCCAAATGGGTGCGGAGCCAGCATAATTCGGCATTTATGATGTTTTTCAACTGTTTCCCATGTTGATGGAAAGATAAAATGTTTCTGGGTAAGGCTGCCACCGGTTTCCTGACCAGAAATCGGCATTCCCAGTTTCATCTGGTTAAGAATTTGTGACGGCGCACTGCCCGTAATGGCAAATCTTTCAAGTTTGCCTCGATAACCCGGCTGGTAGGCTTTCTCAACAGGCGCAGTGGGCATATTGCCTGTCTCTAAAGCTTTAATCTGCCGGCCTTTGCTGTAAAGGCCGAAAATAGAAGATGCAGATAGAATGCGACGTTGCGCGCGCAATGCCGCAGAGATATAGCCGTCATTAATGCGCGTCAGCTTGAAGCGCAGTGATTTGAGCGTGTTGCGCCGCCGCAAGGGCAGTGGACTAAGGTCTGATAAAAATCTGACGTCAGAAGGTGCCGCGCGCCGCTGCGCTTCTGGCAGAAAGATGTCGGTAAAATCCATCGCGCTCAGTTTCATCAGAAAGGGCATGGAACGAAGATATATAACGTTTATTGCATCGTTACCAGGTCTTGCCGAGGTAAATCGGTCTCTGTTGCGTTGAGCCTCAGAAAGGCTATGTGATGCGCAATAGCTGTCGAAGATGCATTTCTGGCTGACTTTTGCGGGCAGACCCCTCGTATCAAAAATTTTCTTGAGTGTTTTTCGACAATAATGCGCATGTCGATGTGAGGTGAAACGCATTGCGCTACGTCTGGCGACATAGGCTGGGCGAGGTTCTTCATGGGGTTTGGGGTCAGGCAATCTTGATGGTCTGGCCAGAACGAGAGGCTTATAGCTGGCGATCAGCTTGACGGGAACTGGTATTTGCAGCAATAACCCAGGCCTGTGCGCCAGGGTTACCATTTCTGATCTGCACTCTACGTAGTTGACGTGTTTGAGCTTCAGTTTGAGTCGCATGCGGCTGCGCGAGAGGTTGTAAGCTATTCTTAGCAGTGGACTTCCTGTGAATGGTTCTTTGTTAAAGACGCCATGCGTCCAATTGAGTCCGTGGGCGGCGTGCAGGTCTCTGGATATATTGCTGCCAATCCTTGACGAGGCATTAAAACGGTTGTCAGAATTGCTCAGGGTAAGTGAAGATATTTGTTTGTGTTGAGAAAACACGCTTAGCGGCCGGTTGCTGATTGCGCAGAAAGGAGCGAAGTTTTCTATTCTCGAATGACAGGCCGTAGCCTGGCCTTCAACCGGTCGCAAGTCTGAATGACATAAGATCACCAGGTTGCGGGCAAATTCTGTTCGCGCGTCAAAATTTTCGGCATAAAACTGCGATCTTGTCGCAAGCGGATGTTTCCGGGCATTCTGTGTAAGGTTGCAGAGCGAACTTTGCTCGGCTGGCAAAAAGCCATAGTTGCCGGGATACAATGCAAAATCGCATTTGCCGGGCAAACATGCGATAAACACATCGTCCTGGTCATGAAAATGCGAGTTGAATATCAACTGAAAATCAGGGTAGGTAAAGTCGCAGGGTTGCCAGTTCGGGCGCTTTTTAAAACCAGAGAAAAGAGCAGACTCTCGTATGCTTACACAAGATTCGGCCAGCTTGATTGAATTCAGCTTAGCATGGCTTCCGAGCAGATGGGGGGCTGTATCTGGGTTTGAATACTGGTAGGCAGCGGCGGTGCCGGCGCGGTTGTCAAAACGCTCGGCGACAACTGCATGATACTTGTTGATCGTAAGCTGAGTGCATGAAGCGGCCGGCTTGTTGCCAAAAACTGTTTTAAGTATCGGGTTGTATGCCGAAATATGGTTGAATTCGCTTCCCCATCTTTCTGGATGTTGGAAAGAGTTGTGTTGCGGAACAGCATACTTGCAGATAACAGGCTTGAATTTTTGGTCGCTGCCAGCAAGACTTTGCTGGCGGTAAAGAGAAGCAGCTCTATTAACATAGCATTTTTCGGCAGATTCGCTTTTTGATGGCTGAATGGGCAGGTTTTTTTCGGCCAGCACCGGTTTCCCGGCCAGGCTCATCAGTCTTCGAATAAAAAAGCCCTTGGCGGAAATTTGCGGGGGCTTGTCGAAGACAGGATTTTCATCGTTGTTTGATTTCTTAAAACTCATGCGCGAAGCTGGTTGGTCACCTGGTTGAATTTTTCGTTGGCTTGTCGAGCGAGGTTCATAATGTCTTTGAGGCTCAACTTTTTCACCTTGATACTGTTACGCAAAAAGTTCTGAGAAAGCTTGCTGACCGCCAGATATCCCTTGTCGCAGAAGGCATTATCCTGGCCGTTTGCTGCATGGTTGGTAGCGAATGATCTGGCCGCACCATCGACTTTTGCCAGGAAAGACTCGGAAAAAGCCGATGGTTGCTGGCGCTTTGCCGAGAAGGACCAGAAAAGATGGCGGTATAGAGTTTCGATTTGATCGGGAAACACTACCCAGAATTGTTTTCTCGGGAGACTGAGCTGTTTCCAGGTTTTTGACGCAGACTTGGGAAGAGACTGCTTTGCCATAACAGGCTGTCGATATGCCGGTTTTGCTGGCACTTTGCCTGTGCCGTAGTTTGCAGCAAAACGTTTGTCGGCAGCAAAAATTATCGTGCTTTCGCGGTCGAGAACTTTTTTGATGCAGGCTGTCTCGCTAAACTCCAGAGATTTCGGGAGTTCTATCTTTCTGGCCCGCAAAGGGTATGAGACGTGTTCCAGGGGCTTGCAGAAAAAGTCAGGAGCGGGAACCTTTTCGGCATAGATATTCTGATGCGCAAACTTTGTTGTCTCTATCATGGTTTCAATATCAATCCGGTCGCTAATTCTATTGTCGACAGAATGATAAATCTGTCGACTGCCGGTACGCACCGGCATGGTGTAAAGATCAGGGTCAGGAACTGTAAAGGCCGGGCTTTTCAGATATGCAAAAATCGAATTGAAGCTGTAATCTGTTTCTGTTGGCAGTGTATCTGAAGGGGTTGCGCTCTTTATTATCTGCACAAGGTGAGGAGCGACAGCGGCTGAAAACACTGCGGGCGGCTTTTTCCCTGATAAATGTCTGTAGACGTATTTTGCCGGTTGCGCAGATATAGAAGGGAATACCGGTCGATCAACCAGCAGACGGCTCAATACCGGCGGGCGTGAGAGAATTACTCTTATCTCAATCATCTTTCCTTTATAAGGAGGAAGATTGCGCAGACCTGCTTTTGTATCGATCAGCTGGTCTGTTCGTGTGGCCTGGGCGTTCTTAATATCGCGGTAGCTTTTAATCTGTGACAGCGCATAGGTGGCCTGCAGAATCTGGTGTGACATGGTCGTTTCATCACGTAGAGCACGATAAGCAAGATTGCGGTAGTCAAATCCTTCTGCTGCGAACTTGTGAAGAATACCAGCCCGGGGAGTAGTGAAGATGCTTATGGCTTTCTCGCTAGGACGGTCAGTGTAATGCTGATTAAAAAATGTTGGGTGCCCGAAACTGTAAATGCGTGAATTTCTGGCTTCTGAAATCTGGTTTTTATGAGCCAGCCGGAAAACCACCGGTGAGAAGAAATGATCAATCATGACATCGGCATATTTAAAGGCTGTGGGCAGATTCAGCTCTGGCGGTGGCACATATTTTTCGGTGAGCGGTGCGGCTCTGGCGCTGGAAAATGCTGTCGGGCTGTCAGGTATGCATTTGGCAAAAACGTTGGATCGGTAAGCTTCCTGTTCCTCACCGAAGGCAAAGCCGAAAAGTTCCGCTGATCTGTTTTCTACTTTTGAATTCAGCATTGTCAACCTGTGGTTGACGGTGACAATAAATGAGCAGGCCTTCTCAACGTTGCTCCTCAGACTGAATCTGTCATACCATTCGCGGCTTGCCGGGTCATTGGTTTTGGGCCTGACTGACGGAAGATAGATTTTCGAGGATGCACTGATGCGGATAATGGGCGGAATCGCAAACCGGCTGACCGCCGGCGGCTCAGGGATTTGCTCGCAATACTGGCCGCAAGCCAGTTCTGGCGCCATGTGTTTTATTCTGGCCGGGAAATTGACCGTTTTGACAAGATTTTCTTTGATCAAGGTCTTCACCCGTGCCAGAAAATCTTTTTCAGGTTTCAGCTTTTGATTGCGGGCGAATTCATCGGGTAGATCAGCCAGCAGAATTAACTTTCGCTCGCTTAACTGGTAGGCAGGCGCAAATTCCTTAACGTGCTGCAGGGTCTGGCGGTTTGCTATTTTCAGCCCACTTGTGTAGGTCTGTTGAAACAGGCAATCATAGCTGGTTGCCAGGTCGAACTCTGGAGGAATGAAAAAATGTGTAACGCCTGGCATGACATACAGGTTTGCGCAAACGGCAAAGCTGCACTTTTTAAACTGTTTGCGCGAGTAGCCGAGAACCTCTGACAAAGATGGTATTTCAGGCATTTCCAGGTTGGCCCTGAAAATTATGGGAGAGGGGTATCGGCTGCGGTCTGGTCTGAAATCAAATTCACATTTAAGTCGAAAATCCAGCGAACCGGCGAAACGATCGTCAAACCGGTATATTGGCTTTACCGTAAGGGCCGG
>MFYY01000019.1:0-8274 GCA_001787855.1 Candidatus Riflebacteria bacterium GWC2_50_8
CTTGTCTACGGGCGCTACATTATTTCGCCAGAACCGGCGCTTAACAGCACATCAACCGAGGCTTCCGAATACGAAAGCCCCGAATTTGGCGCACCAAGGGCCGCAGCATTGCGAATACTCCCAGCCATGATAAATGGCGCTGATGTTAACGATTTTATCGTTAAAAAAATCCATGTGGCTGCCAATCAGACCGTGGACATCAACAGTGTCGCAGCAACGCTGACTCCTGCCGGCGGCGCGGGCAACGAAATTGCTCTCAGACCCCAGACAAACGGCAGAATAAGCGAAATACTGCTGGAAGAAGGTCAGACCTGCCGCGCTGGCGACACCTTTGCCGTATTAAGCCGCCAGATCACCACAGCAGGCGGAATTGCTGACAGCAAAACCCTCAAAAAAATGGTCAGGGTAACCAAAATAGACCCGAAAGTCTGGCGCGGTCTCAGCATTCTAAGTCGCAACGACCGCTATGCCTTATCGCAATACATCAGCGGACTTTCAGATGCATATCTGCAAAATTTCGTCGCACATGCCTCTCTCGAATCGGCAATAAACAATCTTGGCGGTTCCAAGCTCAATAAGAAGCTCAGTTCCGAAGAACTGCTGGCAAAATTTCCTGCCGATATCAACAACACCACCAGGAATCGCGCCGAAAACACTTTTCTGGCCAGCATGATCCAGAATTTCACCGTGCCCGGCGGCACCTGGGAACGCAAAGAAAAATCGCTCGACAAGACCTATCTCGAACTCGACCACCCACGCACCACCCAGCCACCGGCCGATCTGGTCAACTGGCTGCGCGATCTCAACCTGACTTTTCTGCTCAACACCAAACCAAGAATTGATCCGCGTTATTACGAACCTAAAATGAAGCAGAGCGAATTCATCAAGCTGCTCAAACCTCAGTTTAATGTCGATCCTAACGAATTTATCCAGAGCCTTTCACAGTTGTCAGATGCTTCCCGATACGTCGATATCGTCGAAGGCGACTTTGAAGATTCGCCTGCCGTCTTTCGTGAAACTGAAGATTCAATCGAAATCGTCAAACCCGAAAAGAACGTCAGGGTATTTGTTGAGAAATATACCAAAGACTACACTTTCGTCGATCCCGAATCGGGATTTTCGATCAAAATGGGCGATCTGATGACATTTTTGCGCAAATATTACGACGACAGCGGTTCACAAAGCCCGCGCGAAGATGTCAGAACTCTTGAACACATTGACTGGCCGCTGCCCAAACCGGCTCCTGAGCCGCCAAGCCAGCGCCCCGGCGGCACCTGGGTCTGGAACCCAGGAATACCAGGAACTCCTCCCGGAGACCCCAGCTGGAACTATCGTGATGGCGCAAAAAAGCTGATACCGGCTCCTGTTGGTGGCGAACGCGACTTCGAACCAGCCGGCGGTCCTCCCGATGGCGGCGAAAAAAGCTACCGGGTAGCCGCTATAGCTCCTACCAGCAGCGAAAGCAACACCAGCCACGGCGGCAACGAGGTTGAACCCGTTAACAGCCAGTTCAGCAATGTTCGCCCGCCGATTGAAATCGAAACCGGCGGCACCTGGAACTCAACCCCGGGTTCTCCTGGTGTCGATCCGACTGAAGGCAGTTATTCATGGCGAGAAGATCCGCCGCCGCCAGAGAACAGTTCTGACGAAACCACGCGCAAGTGCACAAGTTGCTGTTTTGCGGCCGGCACAAAAATTCTCATGGCTGACGGCTCACTCAAGAATATCGAAGAAGTAGTAGTCGGCGACAAGGTTGCCGCTTTTGACGAAGCCGGCAAAAACCGTATTATCGGCGAGGTCATGGCTCTCGAATCACCTGAAAGAGATCATCTAACAACAATAAGCTTTGCCGATGGCAAGACCCTGCAACTCACCGACGAACACCCGCTATACACGCGCACTGGTTGGGCCTCTATCGACCCGGGTTTCACTTTCGAACATTACAAAATGCAGACCGGAAAACTCAGAGTCGGCGGCGAAGTCTTTGGCAGTGATGACAGTTGGCACAAGATAGTCTCGATCTCAACAGTTTTGTCTGACGCCAAAGTCTACAACCTGTCAAAGGTTGAACCTGGCCAGACATTTTTTGCCGGCGGTCTTCTGGCTCACAACAAACCAACATGTGAGTGCGAAGTTTGCAAGCCAGGCGGCGGCGGCGAAGCCGGCGGCAACGAGAACGCCACATCCGGGGGCCCCGGCACCGGCAGTTCTGGTAACGCCACCGACAACACGGCAACCGACCAGCCAGGCGGAGCTGATGGCGGCGCCAATACCGCCGACGGCACCGGCAACAATCCTGGCGCCGGCGGCTCAGGAACCAGCACATCTGGTGGCCCCGGCAGCGCTGGTGGTCAAAACAACACTTCGGGCGGCAATTCGACCAATAGCCCCGGCAACAGCGGAAATCCCGGCGGGTCTAGCTCAACCAGCCCAGGCGGCTCAAACCCGGGCAGTTCGGGCAGCACGCACGGTGGCGGTGGCAGCACCAGCACCGGCAACCCCGGTGGCAGTGGCGGCGGCAGTGTTGCAACCCCATACACGCCTCCGCGCAGAACCGGCGGCGGCTTCTAGTCCTCTGTAACAAACAAACTCAATAATTCACAAATTCAAAATTGATATCCTGCTCAGGCCGGGCACGCGGCGGGCTTTTGCGCACAGATGCATTTGACTTGCAGATTACGGCTAGTTTAAAGTATAAATCACACCAAATGACGGTCTAATCATGAATAATTCAAACAAAGACAAAATATTTTCAGAAGTTATCAAAAAGCCGCAGGACTTCGTTTTCGACGAGCGGGTCGCTGCGGTTTTTCCAGATATGCTGTTGCGGTCTATTCCCGGATACCCCGCAATAATCGGCATGATCGAGACCCTGACGGCACAGTTTGCCCAGAATGATTCGCACCTCTACGACCTGGGCTGCTCTCTTGGCGCCAGCGCACAATCAATGCGCAAAGGCCTCAGAGCTGAAAACTGCCGGATCATCGCGGTCGACAACTCGCAGGCGATGATAGACAGCTGCGTTGCTGCTCAGACAGCCAATAATGACTCGACCAGAATTGAGTTTTGCTGCGACGACATACTTAACTGCAAGATTGAGAATGCATCGGTAGTGGTAATGAATTTCACGCTGCAGTTCATCGACAAGGCGCGCAGACGCGAGCTGCTCGACCATATTTTTGCCGGTATGCGGCCGAACGGCATCTTCATTCTGTCTGAGAAGGTTAAATTCGAAGATCCCTCGGTAAGCGAGCTGTTGATCGAAGTTTACCACGCCTTCAAAAAGGCCAACGGTTACAGCGACCTCGAAATCAGCCAGAAACGGGCAGCTCTTGAGAACGTGCTGATACCCGAAACCATCAAGGACCATCGCGATCGCCTGATCAGAGCTGGTTTTAAAAGCGCCGACGTCTGGTTTCAGTGTTTTAATTTCATGTCGATGCTGGCGATCAAATGACCAGCGGCTTTGATTTCGAACCCTTTTATCAGGCCATGGCCCGCACCGGTCTTGGGAACTGGCAGGCGCAGCTTCGCGCCGAAATCGAACACTCACTGGCGAAACGCGACGGCAACCTGCCCGCCTGGCTCGCGGCACTCGACGAGCTTCCCGACCTTTCCTGCGAATACTGCCGCCTTGATGAACCCGAGGTTACCGCCGGCGAAGCCTTGCCGACTGACAGCCACCTGGCCGCGCAACTCAAAGACGCACTGTTGAAGCTGCGACCCTGGCGCAAAGGCCCGTTCAGGCTGCATGGCATCAAAATCGACAGCGAATGGCGCTCAGACCTTAAATGGGCACGAGTGGCCCCGCACATTGCCGACCTGAACGGCCGCAGAATACTGGATGTCGGCTGCGGCAACGGTTATTATCTTATGCGCATGGCGGGAGCAGGAGCCCAAATTGCAGTCGGCATCGACCCCTCGTTGCTGTTTCTTGCTCAGTTTTCCGCAGCAAACCGCTATTGCCGGCAAAATGCGGCCTTTATGCTGCCAATAGGTTTCGAACAGATGCCGGAAGAAATGCAATGTTTCGACACCGTCTTTTCAATGGGCGTCTTTTACCATCGCCGCTCGCCTTTCGATTTTTTAAAAAGCCTGCGCATGCTTCTGCGCAAAGGCGGCGAACTGGTTCTTGAGACTCTGGTAATTGCTGGCGACCAGAACAGCGTGCTGGTGCCACCAGACCGCTACGCCAGAATGAACAATGTCTGGTTCATACCTTCGGTGCAGGCCATGCTTGCCTGGCTCGACAAGGCTGGTTTTGTCAATGCAAAAGCGGTTGACCTGTGCAGGACAACGTCAGAAGAACAACGCAGTACCGAATGGATGCCCGGCGAATCATTTGAAATGTGTCTTGACCCGGCCTGCAGCGATTTAACTGTCGAGGGTCACCCAGCTCCCCTACGCGCCGTGTTTATTGCCGGGCGACCATAATTAAAGGCTGTACATTAAACAGCCGCGAAAAGCAGCCAATTTTGCTGTCTCTGCAAGCTCTTAGCGATTTTTTCCAAAAAGCTGCCGACAATCTGCCAGATCAGCAAAAAATCGCTGTCAAAGCACCACACAAGCCGTTGACAGCCGACCGCGATTGTGGCATCAGTAAAAGGAGAGTGGGGATTTATTGGTAGCCCCACCGAGTAACTGAAGGAGACCACTGTACGGTGAAAAATCAGAAGTTCTTTAAAACTGGCCCGAAAAAACTGAGAGATGAATTTGACGATTTCGAAGACGCACAGAGAAAAAGCAAAGCAAAGAAGCCAAAAAGAGTGCGACGCGAAAATTTTGACGATGAAAATGACAACCTCGATGGTTATGCTGTATACTCAGATTAGGAACGCAAGTCGCATTAATGTGTACGTAAGGGAGAATTAAATGAAGTCCAAATCTGCAGCACTTTTTCTGTGCGTCATCGCCATGGTCCTGGCGGGCGGTGTCCTCTCAGCCGCGACGATTTCTGGTCTGGTTACCGTAACCAGAGATGCCAACCGTGCGATAGTCAGCGCTGTCATCGAGACCAGCACCCGTGACAGTTCCGGCGCACCGGTGATTTATAACATCGTCATGGACGAAAATGGCCAGGCAATCGCTCAACAATATGAAAATAACGAAGTAAAAATCGAAGGCGCAGTCAGCGGCAAGGATATCACTGCCGACACCTGGTCACGGGTCAAACAGGCCGGCGGTTCTGAACCTGCATACCGCGAACCGGATCCCGAGCCGGAACCAGTAGAAGAAGAGGTTTCTGAAGAAGAACCTTCTGGAGACGGCGATAAAGAAGAACCCGAAGAAGGTTCGGGTGAAACTGAAGAAGGTTCAGGTGAAACAGAAGAGCCCGAAGAAGAATAATTGTCAGTTTAGAACAGGAAACCGCCCGATAAAACGGGCGGTTTTTTTTTGCGGAAGTTCTATTGTTATTATGTTAGACTTCCCTCTATAAAGATATCTTGTTCTGGAGTGATTGAATTGTACAGCATCATACATGCTCAAACGGCAACTCCGATGCCTGGCAAGTTCAACCCTGCAGCAGCATTCTGTCGACTGCCGGGTATCATCGACACGCTATCTTTCACAACCCCAAAACTAGCTGCTGCTTTTCGCATGGCGAAACGCTGGAAACAACTTCTTTACAAAACACTTTGCAAAGCAGAATTTCAGGAGGAATGAAATGTACGACGCACCAAAACTGAATTTAAGCAAGAGCCTCAAAGAATTTGAACGCGGAAAAACCTGCACTCCAGGCGGAGTTCTCGGCATCAGAAGGCCTTACAATTTCGTCGAAGGCGAATATCCGATCTATTTCGAGCACGGTAAAGGCGGCCGCATTACCGACATCGACGGAAATGAATATCTCGATTATCTCTGCGCCTACGGCCCGATTATCATCGGTCACCGCGAAGAAGAGATCGACAACGCTGCCATAGAGCAGATCAGATCAAAAGGCTTCTGTTTTTCCCTGACGCAGTCTATCCAGAATGAACTGGCTGAAAAAGTAAGATCGCTGATCAAATGTGCCGAAATGGCGGTTTTTGTAAAAACCGGTTCTGACGCCACGACTCTCGCAACCAGAATTGCCCGCGGCTACACCGGTCGCAACAAGATTATCCGCTGTGGCTATCATGGCTGGCATGACTGGTGCGTCGAAGTAAAGGGTGGCATACCAGCCAAGCTGTATGAAGACGTGCTCGAATTTCATTACAACCATCTCGAAGAGCTCGAAGATCTGCTCAAACAACATGGCAGCGACGTTGCCGGCATCATCATAACTCCAATCGGGCACCCGCTCGCCGAACAGTGTGCCTACCCGAAACCAGGCTTTCTCGAAGGCGTCAGAAACCTTGCTGACAAATACGGCGCTGTGCTGATTTTTGATGAGATTCGCACCGGATTCAGAGTACACATGGGCGGCGCCCAGACCCTGCTGGGAGTAACCCCTGACCTGGCGACCTTCGGCAAGGCCCTTGCCAACGGCTACCCTGTCAGCGCCTGTGTTGGCAAATCCCAGTTCATGAAGAAAGTCGAAAAAGAAGTTTTCATTTCGTCTACTTTCTTCCCGAACAGTGTCGAATTTGCTGCTGCCCTCAAGACCCTTGAGATACTTGAACGCGACAATATTCTTGGCCAGATTAAAAAGAACGGCGAATGGTTCAACGCTGAACTCGCCAAAATTACTGCAAAACACAAAGTCGAAACCGAGCTTTCGCCGATTCCGCAGATGCCTTTCGTCACTTTCAAAAAGAACGCAGCCAAAACCTACAAGGAAATGCGTAAAGACTTTTACACCCAGCTGATCAGGCGAAAAGTCTTTCTGCAGCCTTTTCATCACGGTTACATCTGCGCCCGGCACACCACTGAAGACCTGAAATACACGCTTGAGTCCATTGACCAGGCTCTTTCCTACATTGACGAGAAAAAATATTGAGGTGCAAATATGTCTAAACTGATTATTACAGCTGCCATCTGCGGCGCCGAAGTAACCAAAGAGAATAACCCGGCCGTTCCCTACACTATCGAGGAAATAGCCCGCGAAGCCAAATCTGCTGCAGATGCTGGTGCTGCTGTAATCCACCTGCACGTGCGCGAAGATGACGGCACTCCGACTCAGAGCGCCGCGCGCTTTAAACTGGCCATGGATGCCATACGCAAATGCTGCCCCGATGTCATCATCCAGCCATCAACCGGTGGTGCCGTCGGCATGTCAAATGAAGAGCGCCTGCAGCCTGTTACCCTGCTTCCTGAGATGGCAACACTCGACTGCGGCACCGTGAACTTCGGCAAAGACGACATTTTCGTCAACTCCGAAAACACCATTATCGCCTTCGGCCAGAAGATGATCGAGCTTGGTGTAAAGCCAGAAGTCGAAGTCTTCGACAAAGGCATGATCGACACGGCCATCCGGCTGCAGAACAAGGGCTTTATCAAGGCGCCGATGCACTTCAACTTTGTTCTTGGCGTTACCGGCGGCATCAGTGCCACTCTTCGCGACGTTGTATTCATGCAGGGCAGCATACCTGCCGGCAGCACCTTTACGGTTTCCGGAATGGGCAAAGCCGCGTTTCAGATGGCTGCAGCATCTATTGTTGCCGGCGGCCATGTCCGCGTCGGCTTCGAAGACAACACTTATCTGTCCAAAGGCGTACAGGCCAAATCAAACGGTGAACTGGTGGCCAAGGCCGTGCGCATCGCCAAGGAACTCGGCCGCGAAATAGCCACCCCCGCCGAAGCTCGTGCAATACTGGGACTGCCAGCCCGCTGACGGTTTCTTTCCAAACTACTAATGAAAGGCTTGCTAGATGTTTCAGAAGATAATAAGCAGAAAAGACTTTGCTGATCTGATCAAAGATGACATGACTATCATGATAGGCGGCTTTTTAGGCTGCGGCACCCCCGAAACGCTTGTCGATGTGATTCTCGAAAAGGGCTCGAAAAACCTGACGATTATCTGTAACGACACTGCTTTCGCCGACAAAGGTCTGGGCCGCCTTATCGCTGCCAAACAGGTCGCCCGCGTCATAACCTCTCACATCGGCACCAACACAGAATCGGGCAAGCAGATGGTCGATGGCACTCTCAAGGTCGACCTGGTTCCGCAGGGCACCCTGATCGAACGCATCAGATGCGCAGGCGCCGGACTCGGTGGCGTCCTTACGCCTACCGGAGTCGGCACCATGGTCGAAGAAGGCAAGCAGAAGATGACCGTTGAAGGCATAGACTATCTGCTCGAACTGCCGCTGCGCGCTGAACTTGCCCTGATCGGCGGCAGCATCGTCGACAAGG
>MFYY01000019.1:8311-15472 GCA_001787855.1 Candidatus Riflebacteria bacterium GWC2_50_8
TCATGGCGATGGCTGCCGATACAGTGGTTGTCGAAGCGCAGAAACTCGTGGAAATTGGCGAAATTCAGCCGGAGCTGGTCATGACTCCGTCGCCGCTGGTAACTCACATTTTTGCACCAGCAAAAAGCTGATAAACAGGGAGAAAAAACATGATAGAAGATGTCAACCTGGCTAAGACAATTATTGCACGACGCATCGCCCGTGAATTTAAAGACAACCAGCTCGTTAACCTCGGAATTGGTCTGCCAACACTTGTCGCGAACCATATTCCGGCAGGAATAAACGTAATTTTTCAGTCTGAAAACGGCATTATCGGAATGGGCCCGGCACCGCTGCCCGGCCATGAAAACCCAGATATTACCAACGCCGGTGGAGCATTGGTAACTGTGCTGCCCTATGGCTGCTATTTTGACACCGCCATGTCATTCGCATTGATCCGTGGCAAGCATGTCGAATATACTGTCCTGGGCGCGCTTGAAGTCGATCAGGAGGGTAGCCTCGCCAGCTGGATTATTCCCGGCAAAAAGGTTCCCGGAATGGGCGGCGCCATGGATCTTGTGGTTGGCGCAAAGAACGTTATCATTTCGACCCTGCACACTGAACGCGGCAAACCGAAAATCCTCAAAAAATGCAGTCTGCCGCTCACCGCGAAGCACGTGGTTAAGATGATAGTTACCGAGCTTGCGGTTTTTCGTGTTACTCCAGGCGGTCTGGCGCTGATTGAAATCAACAAAGACAGCACTGTCGATGAAATACGAGCTAATACCGCCGCAGATTTTATCGTATCAGAACATCTGAAAACGATGGAAGTGTAACGCAAAGCTTTATTTTATTCTGTACCATTGGTATATTGTCACTCAGAGAAAGTTCACACTAACTTTTATTTAATACGCAAGGAGAAATGATCGTGAAAAAAGGTTGCCCATACGGAACGCATAGAGTTATCGAACCCAAAGGCGTGCTACCGCAGCCCGCAGACAAAATCGACAACACCATGGAAATTTACGACAATGAGATCCTCATTGACGTACAAACTCTTAACGTTGATTCTGCCAGCTTCACCCAGATCGAGAAGCAGGCTAAAGGCAATATCGAAGAAATCAAAAAGATCATGAAGGGTCTCGTTGCCAAGCAGGGCAAACACAAAAACCCGGTAACCGGTTCAGGCGGCATGCTGATCGGTACTGTTAAGAAAATCGGACCTGCCCTCAAAGGCAAAACCGAGCTGAAGGTCGGCGACAAGATCGCCACCCTGGTTTCTCTGTCGCTCACTCCACTGGTAATCGAAGAGATTCTCGAAGTCAGACCCGACATTGACCAGGTCGACATCAAAGGCCAGGCCATTCTGTTTGAAAGCGGCATTTATGCCGTTCTGCCGACTGACATGCCCGAAAATCTCGCGCTGTCAGTATTAGACGTAGCCGGAGCTCCGGCACAGGCTGCCAAACTCGTTCGCCCCGGCGATGTCGTGGTAGTAATCGGTGGCGGCGGAAAATCAGGTATGCTCTGCCTCTACGAAGCAAAAAAACGCGCCGGCGTAACTGGCAAGGTTATCTGCGTCGGTGGCAGCCCCAAGAGCACTGATCGTGCCAAAAGCCTTGACCTGGCTGATGTTTATTTCGCAGCAGATGCAACCGATGCAGTCGGAATGTACAACAAGATCATGGAACACACCGATGGCAAACTGGCCGATCTCGTCATTAACTGTGTGAACATCCCTAACACCGAAATGGCAAGCATTCTGGCCTGCAAAGACGGCGGAACTGTATATTTCTTCAGCATGGCTACCAGCTTTACCCAGGCTGCCCTTGGCGCTGAAGGTGTTGGCAAAGACGTTAACATGATTATCGGAAATGGCTATTCAAAAGGCCATGCCGCCATTGCACTGCAGCTGATGCGCGAAAGTCCAAAACTGCGCAAACTTTTCGAAGAAATGTTCTGCTGAGGTAATCAGTGCCCCGCAGAGAAAGGAACCTGCTTTGAACAGCAAATACACCAGGGATGAACATCTGCAACGTCGTCGCAAATTGTTTCCAGAGGTCAGCGATGCTGACTGGAATGACTGGAAATGGCAGGTAAAAAACCGCATAGAAACAGTCGAAGAGCTCAGCAAGCATGTTAAGCTCACCGGCAAGGAAATAGAAGGGATAAAAGACTGCCTCGTCACGCTGCGCATGGCGATCACTCCCTATTATCTGACGCTCATTGATCCAGACAATCCTAATGATCCAGTGCGAAAGCAGGCGATTCCAACTGGCTACGAGCTGTACCGTTCACCTGCCGACCTCGAAGATCCACTGCACGAAGATGGCGATTCGCCGGCCCCCGGGCTGACCCACCGCTATCCTGACCGCGTGCTTCTGCTGGTAACCGACCAGTGTTCGATGTATTGCCGCCACTGCACCAGGCGCCGCTTTGCCGGGCAAAAAGACTCGGCGATGCCGGCCAGCAATATCGACAAGGCCATCGAATATATTGCCAAACACAAGGAAGTGCGCGATATCGTCGTTTCTGGCGGCGATCCGCTGCTGCTTGCAGATGGCAAACTCGAAGGCATACTGCAGAAACTGCGGGCAATTCCGCACGTTGAAATCATCAGAATCGGCACAAGAACCCCGGTTGTATTGCCGCAACGCATAACTCCAGAGCTCTGCGACATGCTCAAAAAGTATCATCCGGTCTGGGTTAATACGCACTACAACCACCCCAAGGAAATCACCACCGACGCCGCGCGCGCCTGCGATCTGATCAGCATGGCCGGTATTCCGATCGGCAACCAGTCGGTATTACTGGCCGGGGTTAATGACTGCGTGCATGTCATGAAAAACCTGGTACATGAACTCGCGAAAATCAGGGTTAGACCTTACTACATCTATCAATGCGACCTGTCTTATGGCCTGTCGCATTTCCGAACTCCGGTAGCCAAAGGCATCGAGATAATCGAAGCCCTGCGCGGTCACACCAGCGGCTTCTGCGTGCCGACATACGTTGTCGACGCACCAGGTGGTGGCGGCAAGATTCCGGTCATGCCTAATTACCTGATTTCGAGTGGTTACGAAAAGACGATTCTACGTAATTACGAGGGTGTTATCACCTGTTACAACGAGCCCGACGGGTATCGGCCGAGCTGCACCTGCGAAGCCTGCCAGAAGGGCAATGTGGAGATCGAGGGTATTGCCGGACTGCATCAGGGCAAGATATCTCTCGAACCAGTTGGATTAAAGCGCAAACAACGCAGCAAAAAAAGCTGAGTCATGCCAATGCGCCTGAGCGAGCTGGTGGCAGACTGTAAGTGCCTGGCGATTATCGGTACCGAAAAAAACGCCGGGAAAACTACAGTTCTCAACCACCTGCTGGCAGCCGATCGCCGGCCTGACCAGGCCATTACTTCGATCGGCTACGACGGAGAAGATGTCGATCAGGTTACCGGCACCGATAAGCCAGTTATTTACGTTGGCCGTGGCACAATGGTTGCCACGGCCAGCGGTCTTATCGGGCAGTGTGATTTTACTCGCGAACTGGTCAGACTTACCGGTCTCTATACCCCACTTGGCGAGGTTGTCATTCTGCGCGCACTTAGCGATGGTTACGCGCAGATTGCCGGGCCATCGACCACCGGACAGATGACCAGACTCACCCACATGCTGCAGCAGGAAAAAGCCGGGCGCATCATTATCGATGGCGCGGCGGCACGCAAGTCTACTGCCGCTGTCTCCACTGCTGACGCCTGCCTTCTCGCAACCGGCGCCTCATACTCTCCATATCCTGAAAAAATTGTCGAGCACACCAGACATATTGCGACAATGCTGACTCTCCCGGCTGACGTCGATGTACCCGAAACGATCAGACAAGCATACTCTAACGCTGAAAACCAGGCGACCTCAACTATTGGCGCCGGCAGCCAGGATGCCGACTGCCGGCTGACTGACCGGAAAGGGCAAATCATCAAATCTACCAGCAGTCTTGATGATAGTGCCGTCGAAATGATTGCTGCACAAATTCAGCACCCGCTGCGCGTGTATTTTACCGGCGCAGTTACCGCGCGCCTGGTTCAGAAACTTCTCGAACGCACCAGGTCTCTCAAAAACCTCGGGCTGATTGCCGCCGACGGCACCAGATTTTTATTGAATTCGGCGCAATACAGCGAGCTGACCAGACGTGGGGCCAGTCTGCAAGTTATCAAACCGGTTAACCTGCTGGCAGTAACAGTTAACCCCTGGTCACCCGAAGGTTTCTGCCTCGACAGCAACGACCTGTGCCAGCGTCTTAAATCCGTGCTTTCCGTAGAGGTTTTCGATATAATGGCTGGCGAAGCAGAAGTTATATGAACAACCCGAAAGCATACCAACCGGCAACCACTGGAACTGCCTGGGTTCTGGCGAACCTGAGCCTGAGCTCTCCCTATGGTCGCAAGGCTTTGAAAGAATTGCTGCCAGCTGTTTCCGCCGATCGCGAACAGTTCGAAAACTCGTTTAAAGAACTGGCAAAGCTCATCGACTTTTGCCGGCAGCAACCGGCATTCGTTCAGCATACCCATGCCATTTTCAGAAAGCTGCGCTACATTGCCGGATCAGTTCTCAATCTGCACGAAGAGCAAGTTCCTGACGAAATCGAACTTTTCGAAATAAAGCTTTTCGCCATGCACAGTTGCGAAATGGCTGACCTCGTTGCTCAATCAGAGCTCAGACTCGCCGATATTGCCTTTGACGATTTCAGGCCGCTGGTAAAGCTTCTCAACCCTGATGAAATGATAATCTCGTCATTTCATCTACACGACAGCTATTCTGCCGAACTCAAGAGTATAAGACACGAAAAGCGACAACGCGAGAACCAGATTCTTGCTGCGACAGACCCGTCTGCTGCAGATCATTTGCGCCAGCAGCGCAGCGAACTGGTGCGCCGCGAGAAAGAACAGGAATACCAGGTCAGAAGCTCTCTCGGTCAGCAACTGCAAGCATGGCTAGCCGCACTGACCCGCAGCATGAACACGCTCGGTCATTTCGAACTGCTTATGGCGCGTGCCGTAACCGCCATGACCTGGCCGTCATGCCGCCCTGAATTACTTGGCCAGAATGAGCCTTTACGGGCAGTCGAAGCGATCAACCCGCAGATGTACGAAATCCTGAAAGGGCAGAGCAAAGAGTTCACGCCGGTTACGCTCGAAGTTATCAGAGGCAGCACTCTGATAACCGGTGCTAATATGGGCGGCAAGAGCGTTGCTCTGATGACCGTGGCAACGAACGCCGAGCTGGTGCGTCTTGGTTTTTTCGCGTTTGCAGCGGCGTTCAGCATGCCGCTGTTCGATTATGTTTATCTGGTGGCCGGCGACGGCCAGGATCAGGCTTCCGGCCTCAGCAGTTTTGGCGCCGAAGTCATGCAGCTCAAGGAACTCGCCGCTCTTACCCGCCAGGGCTGTGGCCTTGCCGTGTTCGACGAGTTTGCCAGATCGACCAACCCTTATGAAGGGCGCCGCTTTGTCCAGGCTCTCGGCGAATTCATGCAGCAAACCGGCTGGCACGGCGTTATCGCAACACATTACGACGGTATAAATCTGCCCGGTGCCGCCTGTTATCAGGTAGTCGGTCTCAAAAACAAGCACCCGGCCGCACCCGATTCGAGCAACCTGCGCGCACTGATCGACAATCTCTGCGCCAACATGGACTACCGCCTGCGCAAACTCGACGGCCACAGCGAGGTACCGCACGACGCTCTGCGCATCGCCACCCTGCTCGACGCCGACCCCCGCTTTTTGAGCCTCCTCAAAAAACTCTACGTCTGACAGGAGCGCGTATGAAAAAATCGCGCGCCGACAAAAACCATCGCCGTTCTCGCCTGATACAACGGTTACCAGGTCATCGCCACCGCCAATGGATTCAGGGCGGATTGATAACGCCGCTGTATGCGCTATAATTTTTGTGACAGATAGAATTTTGGAAGCGGGATTGTCGATCCATCGTAATTAATAAACAGTTGCGGTCTTCAACGTGGAGAGGAGTACACAATGACAATGTTGTTGCTTGTGATTATCGTGTTTCTTGTTCTTTTGGCTTTATTCTGCCTTATGGGATCAGACAGGGAAACCAGTCATGAAGAAGCACTTCAGACCAGAGAAAAAATCGTCGCGCGGACTGGCAGTTCAGATGATCTGCAGCGTCTGCAGGCAATGGTACATGCGGCGGTCATCGATGATATTACCGACGAAATAGCTTATTCTGCCGACCCGGTTAAAACGCGAAGCATGTTGAGTGACCGTTTGTGGCAGTCGATCTCCGATCAGGAAGAAAAGATTGATTTTGCCATTTCCGAAGATCAGAGAGAAGAATTGCGCCGGAATCTTCTCGATGAAATGCTCGGCTTCGGTCCTATACAGAGATTTCTTGACGATAACAGCGTCTCAGAAATCATCGTTTCAGGCCCGGACGAGATCGCAATAAGTCGAAATGGCCAAACCGAAATGACCGGAATAAAATTCAAAAACGCCGATCATCTCAGGCAAATTGTCGAGCGCATGACGTCAGCTTTTGATCTCCATCTCAGTCGGCAGAATCCTACCGTCTCTCTCCGTCTTCCCGATGGCTCAGAAACTACGATCACCCTTTCCCCGCCGCCAGAATCTTTACCCACTCTTAAAATCAAAAAGTAAGATACATTTGAACTGGAACACCATCGCGGTATGCCTTGGGAATTTCGATTTCATCACGATAGACGGTCTTGCCAGTAAGAGGGCGTCTATGACATCTGTTTTGGCGAAGTCTATCTGTATGATATCGCACGCTTCTGGAAAGGCCTTGAAGCGCTCGTCAGAAATGTAAGAATGTCGTAGAATAATGCGAGGTTTGAAATTGTATAACGAAGGAACACGTATGAAAAAAATCGCGATGGTACTGATTTTTGTCTGTTCTGGCCTCAACCTGCTGATTGCCGAGCCTGAAAAGAACTTTATCAAGGTGGGCGGAGCTATTGAATTGCGCGAAAACAGTGCCGGAATCTACATTTCGACGGCAGTTCCTGGTTACACGGGCACCAGTGAAATTGCCGGCCTCGATGTCAGCAGCGGCGACAATCATGTGTCTCTGTTTTTCAAAGATTTTGCTGTCCGTGAGATTATCAGAATTATCGGTAGAATGGCAAAGTTCAATGTTGTTGCCTGCCGAAGTGTCA
>MFYY01000020.1:0-2260 GCA_001787855.1 Candidatus Riflebacteria bacterium GWC2_50_8
TGCTCAGATGCGTACCGCCAGGAATTCCGACAATTGCCTTGCGTGGCGAACTGACTGCCGTATATCCGGCGTCAACTGACTGTTGCGGTGCAATACGGTCATCACTGCCATAAATAAGGCAGACCGGTGTGCGAATGTTAACGAAACGCTCGAGATAGTTGATCGTAGAGCTGCGGTCGGTAAACTTGCGCGTGCGCATCCAGTGCAGAGCCTGCACAAAAGTCTCGACCGGCACATTAACCGTGGCATTCTTTAAGAAAAAGCGAAAAAGATTGATGTCAGGAACTCTCTCTGGCGGAGCTGCGGCGGCAAACAAGATGCATAACAGCCTGCCGCCAAGCTTGACCGGAACCGTGCGATAGCCGGTCAGCGAAGCAATTTTTACCCAGGCCCGCATCAACGGCGGGTATATCGGAATCCATGGAAAACTGAACGGTGACCCGGCGGTGACAATGGCTGGAGCATCGATGACGCCATGTGCCTGAGCAGCCATTGCCAGCATGCCGCCCATGCTGTAGCCAAAAACAAAGGGCTTCGTTCCGGCCTGTTCACAGACCTGTCGCCAGATAATTGGCATATCGCGATGCAGATGAAAATCGAAATCCCAGGGTTGGTCTTTATGCTCAGCGAGTGGGTAGCTGACTGGATAGATATCGAAATATTTGCTCAGACATGGTCCCAGTCCGTGTCCTTCGACAGCAAAAAGATTTGCGTTGTTACAGATCCCGTGCAAAAGTAGTAAAGACGGCTTTTTCATAAATTTACATCTTCAAGATCAGCCAGATTAGCGCCTGCTGCCAGATCGCAGACAAGCGGTACATTAAGTTTAACACAGTTTTCCATGACGTGCTTGAGCAATGGTGCAACCTGCTTCAATTCAGTCTCTGGCACCGAGAAAACCAGTTCGTCATGAATCTGCAGAATCAGGTCGGTAGAAAAATTCTTTTCACGCAACATTTGAACTGTATCGAGCATCGCTTTTTTTACCAGGTCTGCCGCTGACCCCTGCAGTCTGGTGTTTTTTGCGATACGCTCAGCGCCACTGCGCAGCTGAAATTTGGCAGAATTTATGTCGGGAAGATGGCGAACCCGGCCAAGCAGCGTCGCGACTTCACCGGTTGTGCGTGCCTCTTCGACCACAGCGTCAAAAAAGCGGGTAACCTCGGTAAAGCTGTTGTAAAAGCTGTCAATGTATTCTTTTGCCTGCGGCCGGCTGATCGCCAGATCTTCGGAAAGTCCATGCGCCGAAATGCCGTAAAGAATACCAAAGTTAACGGTCTTGCCAATGGTGCGTTCCGACGAAGTCACTTCTGCCGGCGGTTTTCGAAAGATGCGGCCGGCACTGATCGCATGAATGTCGGTGTTACTGATGAATGCCTCAACCAGTCCGGGATCCTGTGAAAAATGTGCCAGCAGGCGCAGTTCGATCTGTGAATAGTCAATAGATACAAAGACGTCGCCGGCGCGGGGCGGCACGAAAGCACGCCGAATCTTGCGACCCCATTCGGTTTTGATCGGGATATTCTGCATATTCGGGTTCGAGCTTGACAGGCGCCCGGTCGCAGTTACCGCCTGATTGAAACTGGCATGAATCAGGCCGGTTTTGCTGTTAACCAGCGTAGTCAGGGACTCGGCATAAGTTGAACGCAATTTTGAGAGTTCACGGTATTCGAGCAGATTGGCGCAAATCGGGTGCTGAAAAGCCAGCAGACGCAGCACTTCGCTGTCGGTCGAAAAGCCGGTTTTGGTCTTCTTCGGCGGCTTGAGCCCGAGATCCTTAAACAGTATTTCCTGCAGCTGCTGCGTCGAATTGACGTTGAACACCCGACCGGCATGCTGATGAATAGAGGTTTCGAGTTCAGCCAGCCGGCCAGCGATTTCATTACTGAGGTCACGCAGATAATTGCTGTTCAGACCGATGCCGGTACGTTCCATGTTGAGAAGAATGCGCAAAATCGGCATTTCAAGATCATCAAACAGTTTCGCAAGATTTTTTTCAGCCAGTTCCTTTTGAAAAATCCGGTAAAGATGCATGGTCAGAAGAACATCCTGGCAGGCATACTCACAGGCCGCAGCCAGGTCGACGCCGGCAAAGCTTCCTGAACCGGCGACCTGACGAAACTCGGAGACTTCAAAGTTGAGCAGGCTTTTTCCAAGATTTTTCAGGGCATTAGAGCGTGTTGGGTCGAGAACATAGCCTGCAATCATGGTGTCAAAAAGATTTGAGCCAACCTCTACCCCTTCGTGGGCGAGAAAAGCA
>MFYY01000020.1:2267-8271 GCA_001787855.1 Candidatus Riflebacteria bacterium GWC2_50_8
ATTTAAGATTATGCCCGACCAGACGACGGCCCGGCAATTTTTCGCGCAGCAGCGCAAAAAAATCGGCGGCCTCAATCTGATCCGCCGGGGCCAGGCCAAGATAAGAGTGGCGCAAAGGCACATAAACCGACTTTTCGCTGCTCGAAGCCAGCGAGACTCCGACAATGCGATTGCAGACCGGGTCGAATCCATCGGTTTCAACATCGAGGCAGAGGGTGTCACCAACACTGGCAAACCATTTCTGCAAGTCTTCGATTCTGCTGATGAGCAGCTTTTCTCCAGGCAGCGCCTGCAGCGTACCGTCAGCTGGCGGCTCGTGGACAGCCAGCGCGGTCGGCGACTCTTCTTCGGCGGCAGCAAACAAATCTGTCGGTGGCGAACTGACCTTGCGCGTTGGCAGAGTGTGGCCGGCAAATTCTTTATAAAGCGAGCCAAATTCATAGCGGCTCAAAAAGTCGGTAAAACGGTCAGAATTGAGATTGTCAGGGTTCCATCTGAATTCATCGGGACTGGCAAATGTCGGCAGGTCGCACCTGATCGTGGCGAGATCATGTGAGAGCATTGCCATTTCGCGGTCATCAATCAGCTTTTGCCGCAGTTTATCATTATCGACCGCGTCCAGCGACTGATAAAGATTCTCAATGGTTTTGAACTGCTGAATAAGCGCCATTCCCTTTTTTTCACCGATTCCCTTAACCCCGGGAATATTGTCGGAAGAGTCGCCCATCAGCGCCTTCAATTCGATAATGCCAACCGGGTCAAAGCCGTATTCTTTGTTAAACTCAGCGGCATCAATTTCTCTGGTATCGCTTACGCCTTTCTGGCAGAGCTCTACCAGCACATTATCATCTATGAGCTGTAACAAATCGCGGTCACCGGTCACTACCGTAACTTTGTGGCTTTTTGCCAGGCTCTTTGCAGCAGAACCGAGCAGGTCATCGGCCTCGTAATCATCACGGGTCAGTATTTTGATATTCAGTGCCGCAACCGCCTTGTGTGCCAGAGGCAGTTGTTCGAGGAGATCCGGCGGAGTCGGCTTACGCTTGGCTTTATATTCGGGATACAATCTACGTCTGAAAGTATCGCGGGAAGTATCAAAAGCAACTGCAACCAGATCAGGCTGCCGGTCCTTAAGCATTTTCAGCATCATGCGCAAAAAACCGTATAAAGCGCCGGTCGGCTGGCCGGCACTGGTTTTCAGCCGCTGATTCTGAAACGCGTAATAGGCTCGAAAAACAATGTTATTTCCATCGATCAGCAGGCAGTGCGACATTCTTTTCCCCCCGATTTTATTGGCTTTCAGTATAGCATCATTAAACAGCATAGTGAATTCAAATCATCGGGCGGGTTTGCAATAATGGGTAAACTGGTATAGACTTTGGCCTTGAACAAGACAGCATTGGCAGGAGATTTTAGATGATTTCTGTTGGCCGCGAAATACAATCTGATCTGGCGAGAGCCACCCGCCAGGAATGGCTGATTACCAATGGCATAGGCGGTTACGCCAGCTCGACCGTGCCCTGCATCAATACCAGACGCTATCACGGCATTCTGGTGGCGGCGAGAAGGCCGCCAGTTGAGCGGCTGGTGCTGGTTTCTCGCCTCGAAGAAACTCTGATAATCGACCGTCAGGAAATTTCCCTGTCAACCTGCGTCCATGAAGAAGATATAAAAAGTCCCGCCGGCTACCTGCATCTTGAGCGCTTTGAGCGCGAGCCGGTGCCAACCTGGTATTACCAGATTCGCGATGTTCTGCTGATCAAGACGATCAACATGGTGTATGGTCAAAACACCACGCTGGTTACTTACAAACTGCTTGGCAACAATCGCAAGGTCGCACTGCGGGTGCGCCCGCATTTTCTCTTCCGCGACTTTCACGGCAACATGTATGAAAGCAGCGGCATCGAGCGCTGTGCCCAGATCCAGGAGCGCCAGATCCGCCTGCAACCCTTTGGCAACGCCCCCGAGCTGTTTATCCGCTGGGATCGCGGCAGATTTATTGAAGATGCGAAATGGCACAAGGACATATTTTTGCAGGTCGAAGAAGATCGCGGGCTGCCCGATCGTGAAGACGATTTTTCGTGCGGCAGTCTCGAAATCAGCCCATTTAGCGGCGCCGTCTCAATGATTTTTTCTGATCAACCAATAAGCTCGTTCAATCCAATGGATCTGCGCAAACGCGAAGAGCAGCGCCTGGAAAGCATTGCTTCATCTCTGCATTCTTCTGATCCGTTGCTGCGCAAGTTGCTGCTCGCCGCCGACCAGTTTATTGTTGAGCGCCAGAGCACCGGCAGTCGCAGCATAATTGCCGGATATCCCTGGTTTTCTGACTGGGGGCGCGACAGCCTGATATCACTGCCCGGACTTACTCTGGTAACCGGCCGGTTCGATGATGCCAGATCAATTCTCAAGACTTTTGCCGCCGCTATTCAGAATGGTCTGGTGCCGAACTGCTTTGCCGACAGCGGCAACGATGCGGCTTACAACAGTGTTGATGCCTCTTTATGGTTCTTTGTTGCAGCTTATAAGCTGATCGAATATACCGACGACTGGGATTTTGTTCGCGATCATCTGTTTGAGGGCATGACCACGATTGTTGACGCATTTATGAATGGCACCCGCTACGATATTGCCATGGATGAGGAAGACGGCCTGATCAATGCCGGCAATCCTGACGTACAGGTCACCTGGATGGACGCGAAAGCTGATGGCTGGGTGGTTACACCACGCAATGGCAAGGCAGTCGAGGTGAATGCACTCTGGTATAATTCGCTCAGAATCTTCGCACTGTTCCAGGAAAAATTCGAGGGGCATTCGCGCGAAATTACCGCACTGGCGAAAAAAGTTAAAATTTCTTTCCACAAGGTTTTCTGGAACGACCGCCAGCATTGCCTTTACGACTATATCAAAACTGACGGCACCCCAGACGACGCCCTGCGGCCGAACCAGATTTTTGCAACATTTCTGCCTTTTTCACTGCTCGAACACCCCGAGGAGAAAGCCATCGTCGACTGCGTTTTCTCGCGCCTCTACACTTCGCATGGTCTGCGCAGTCTTTCGACCGATAATGCTCATTATGAGGGCTTTTATTACGGCGATCGCATCAAGCGCGATGGTGCCTATCATCAGGGCACGGTCTGGGGCTTTCTGATCGGGCCTTTCGTCAGTTCATATCTGAAGGTCAACAATTTTTCGATGGAAGCACAGCTGCGTGCTTCACTGATGATTGAGCCATTCATCAATCACTTGAACAGCGAAGCCTGTCTTGGCAGCATTTCAGAGATTTTTGACGGGAACATGCCACACAGTCCGCGTGGCTGCTTTGCCCAGGCCTGGAGCGTCGCCGAGTTGCTGCGCTGCTACATCGAAGACATCAAGGGCCAGAAACCGGAAATAGTTATCTAATCTAATCTTCTCGTGCTCGTGCTCGTAATCGTAATCGTAATCGTAATAGTAATAGTAATCGCACCTGCCCTCGCCCTCAATGCAACTTACACGCAATCTGTGTTAATCTGTGTAATCTGCGGACAAAATAGAAAGAAGATTCAATGGGCATGATACAAAAGGCCGGGGCTGCCGGGATGGTTTTGAGCATTGGCTTTACCGGCGGAGTCTGTCTGGCAATCGGCCTTTTCATCGGCTACAAAATAGATGGCTATTTTTTATCTGAGCCCTGGGGTATAATAGTCGGGATGATCATCGGTCTGGCTGCAGCATTGGTGCAGACCTGGAAACAGCTTCGCGAAAGCATGGACAAATTCGCCAGAGAAAATGATCGAAGTAAAAACAAAGATCCGCGAATGTGAAAAAAACATGGTGGTGGTTGCGGTAATGACCGCCATGGTTCTGATAATGCTCTGGTACCGGACAGGCAATCTCTACCATGCTTTTTTTATCGGCTACCTGCTTGGTTTCGCCAGTTTTATGTTGCTCGCTGAGAGTTTTGCGTCATTTGACAAAATGCCGCAATGGTTCAGCATACTGGCGTTGCTGTTATCAAACCTGAAAATGCTGGCGCTCGGATTAGTGATTTTTTTACTGAAAATGCTGGGGGTATCGGTAGTACAAATTATTTTTGGTTTGCTGTTCAGTCAGCTCGCCATTATCTTCTCATTTCTGATAACCGTTTATCAAGACAGGAAAATTGTCGAAGAGTATAAGAGTAAAGCAAACGATGCACGTACTTGAACAAAAAATATTCTATCTGTTCCAGTTTATTCCACTGTCGCCAGGGGCGGTTTTGCCATGGCTGATAACCTGCATGTTCGGTTATATCTGCTGGCGCTTTGGCCGTAGAATAGGCCATGACTCACAAGAAGCATCTCAATATTGGCTCGAATACATCTATGAGAACCTTGAAAACCTTGTCTGCACTATTGTTGGCGAACATCATAAAAAACAGCTGCTGCCGGTGCTGGCCACCTGTTTTATCTACATTTTTTCGAGCAACCTGCTCGGACTGGTTCCGGGGCTTAAATCGCCGACCAGCCTGTTCTCAAACTGTCTGGGAATGGCCTTGATCGTCTTCGTTTACACTTTTTATCTTGGAATCAAATCACATGGCGTCGGTTATATAAAGCACTTCACCGGCGACATCTGGTGGATGGCTCCTCTGATGCTTCCTATCCACATCATTGGCGAAATATCGCGGCCAATAAGCTTGACTTTGCGCCTCTTTGGTAACATCATGGGCGAAGACACAGTCATATTGGTGCTTACCGTTGCGCTCTTCCCTCTGCTGGTGCCAGTTCCCATGCTGATCATGGCGATTTTCACCAGCATGCTGCAGGCTCTCGTGTTTACCATTCTTACCGGAGTATACCTTTCTGGAGCTATTTCAGAAGGTCATTGATCAAGAGGAGACGATTATGGACCCCCAATCATTAGGTATTATCAAAAATATCGTAGAAATTCTCGGCGCCGTGTTCTGTGTGGCTTTTGGCAGTGGCGCGGCCGCTTACGCTCAGGGGCGGGTCATCGGGCAGACTACCGATGCCATGGCGCGCCAGCCAGAACTGGCGAATGATCTGCGTTTCACCATGATCATCGGCCTGGCAATGATTGAATCACTTGCCATTTACTGCCTGCTGATTTCTCTAATTCTGCTCTTCGTTAAATGGTAAAAACCTGACCGACAATCTGGCCGAACAGGCATTGTCGACCAAATTGCCGCCATGTAATAATGGTTGCTTCATGCATAAAAATCTAAATCTTAAAATACTGCTGTTGCCTTTGCTGGTGCTGCTTATGCTGCATTGCACCCCGGGCATGGCTGCCGAAAACCTCGCGGCCGAGACCCATAATATTCCGGTTGCAGCGGGCACCCACGCCGAGCCCCCGGGACTTTTCGACTTTGATCTGAGCATCTTGATATCTCAGACAATCAACTTTTTCGTGCTGCTGTTTATTCTGAAAAAGTTCCTGTTTGTTCCGCTTGGTGAGGTCGTTGAAGAACGCCGGCGACATCTCGGGCGCATAAAATTGGCGGCCGAAGAAGAACATCGCATCGCCCTTTCCCTCAAAGAAGTCTACGAGGGCCATCTGTCACGTATACAGGACGAAATCTACGAGATCAAGCAGCAGGCAATCCTTGAAGCCAATCATGAAAAGGAAGAAATAATCGAGGAAGCGCGCAAAAAAGCTGAGGAGATCATTGAGCAGGGCGAAATGGAAATCTTCATGGAGCGCCAGACGGCATGGGCGCGCATACGCGAAGAAGTCGTGCAGTTAACGCTGATGGCCGCCGAAAAGGTGGTTGAAGAGTCTCTTGATGATGATATGCACCACAGGCTCATTCAAAACACTATTGAGCGGCTCGAGCAGAATCTTCCGGATAATGTGGCATGAACGATAACAAGCGCGTCACCTGCAGGCGTTATGCCGAAGCCTTTTTTCACGCAATCGAAGATGACGATTTCGAAGAGTGCTTTAAGGATTTCGAGGCTTTTTCAGCAATCTACTTTGGCTACGATGGCCTGCGCGAGATTCTTAACCACCCGACCAT
>MFYY01000021.1 GCA_001787855.1 Candidatus Riflebacteria bacterium GWC2_50_8
ATAGTTCTGGTGGCGAACGTGATATTCTCGGTGGCGGTCGGTTACGCCTTTGCGCGTTACCGTTTTCCGTTCAGAAACGCACTGTTCTGGATGGTCCTGGTTACACTCATGGTGCCAAAGCAGACTTTGATGATTCCGCTGCTCGATCTGATGGTGCGCCTCGGTCTGCACGACACGCTATGGGCTCTGATACTACCGTTCTGCGTCGATGGCTTTAACCTCTTTCTCATGAAGCAGTATATTCAGGGGCTGCCGCCCGATCTCGAAGATGCCGCACGGGCCGACGGGGCCAGCGAAATTGGCATTCTCTGGCATGTTATCGTGCCGCTCAGCCGGCCGGCCATCGCGGTTCTGATCATCAACACCGCGATCATCAACTGGAACTCGTTTCTGTTTCCGCTTATTCTCACCGACACTGCGTCGGTGCGCACTTTACCGGTGGCTCTTGCCATGTTTTCGCAGGGGCCATATGCCACCGACTGGGGCGCTCTGATGGCCGGTGCTTCGGTCAGTTCGCTGCCGATTATCGCGATTTTCTGGTTGTTTCAGAAAGAAATCATCGAAGGCATTACCAGCGGCGCACTCAAGGACTGATCTTGTCGAAAGCGGCACAGGAACCATCGCGGCGCTGGTCGGCGAGTGCTTTAAATTGTGAGTCTTCGATGATGATCGCCGACATCAACCCGAAGTAATCGTCACAACCCGGTTTTATGCTGATGTCAGCGCCGATTTCCTTTAGTAACTCCAGGCCTGTAATGTCCGGGTGCCATTCGACAGCCAGTTTATTACGGTAATCCATAAAATAGCGGGGCCGGCTGATCAGATTGTCTGTGTTGTCAGGCTTTTGCAAAAACCTGGCCAGCGTCAGGCCGATGTTAAATACAATGCGCTCTGAACCGGCGCCGCCTATTGCCAGCACCGGACGGCCATTTCTGGTGACAATAATCGGCGATTTGGTAGAAGCCGGTCCGGCATCGAGAGGGTAGTCTTCAGGGTATTCAGAAACGGCATCTGTAAAGTTGCGCAGGCCGTTATTGTAGAAAAATCCCGCCGGCGAAAACTGGCCGGTACCGAAATGACTGCCCAGGGTCAATGTCATCGAAACAAGCATGCCCTGTTGATCGATCACGCACAGATGCGTGGTATTGCCGTTTTCAACCACATCACCACTCTGGTTTACGATAACACTGTCAGCGAATTTCATAAAAAGATAAGGGTCGCGAAGGCAGTGTGAAATATGGGAATACCTGGCCTGAAGTATTCTGCGCCCGGCTCTTGCCGTTGCCATAATATCTGGCGCCTGCTGGCAATGCAGGTCTATTCTGCTGTTCAACAGGTCTTCTGCAACTTTTATACTGGCAACAGAGCCGGCCGGTGGCGGCGTGCCGTACATTGAGTAGCTTTGCCAGTCGCGCCGTACCGGTTTTACTTCCTGGCTTTTGTACATGGCCAGATCAGAAATTCTGTATTCTGAACCCTGTGCCTGCATGTCAGCTGCCAGCATTTTTGCTACTGTGCCACGGTAAAAGGAACGGCCATCGTCTCTGGCAATCAGCTCGATAGTGTCGGCAAGAAGCGGTTGCTTTAACACCTGCCCGGCTCGCAGCGGGTAACCTTCTGGCGCCAGAAAGCTGATTGCCGCATGATCTTTGAGTTTCGGCAGCGTGTTTTCGATAACTTTTTCGAGATAGGCGCTGATTTTAAAACCGCCTCGGGCAGCGGTTGCCGATGGCTGCAGCAGCTCAACAAGAGGTCTGCGACCATAGGTGCGGCGCAGGCGCAGTAGAAGATCGGGGATAGTCGGCAGGCCGATGTTGTTTTGTATCTTTCTGCTTTTCGCAAAACGCGGGCGTTTTATCGAGGCATCCCAGGCGTGCATGCTGCCGTCTGGCAGATATATCAGCGCAAACCCGTCGCCACCCAGCCCGGAATTGCTGAAATCAGCAACTCCCAACATAAACCCGGCGCAAACCGCAGCATCAACCGCATTGCCGCCCTCGCGCAGCACCTGCAGTGCTGCCGCCGCCGCCAGCGGGTGCCCGCAACTCACGGCTCCGGCATTGCCATATGCAATAAAACTTCGCTCGTCTACCGCCACTTGCCCGGCATCGGCCGGTTGGGTAAGCAGTGTGAAAAGCAGGATAATCCACAACAACTTTTGATGCATTTTTTATCAGCTCACTTTTTGATACGTCAACTATCCAGCCGCAAAAATATGGACCCGCAATGTCGGCTACCAATTTGCCAGGTATTTTTCAGCCATCTATTTATCAAGCGTTTCCCTGACTTTCGTGGCAAGATCATTCATGGTAAACGGCTTTTCGATAAAATTGATATTATTATCGAGAACTCCATGATTTGCAATTACTTCATCTGTATACCCAGACATGAAAAGGACTTTCAGCCCTGGTCTGATTTTTTTCAACTCTCTGGCCAGATCGCGACCATTCATTTCCGGCATTATCACATCAGTTATCAGCAACTGAATTTTTTCGCGCGAACTGCTTAATACTTCCCGGGCCTCACCAGGCGTCGCTGCGGCAAATACGTTGTACCCGAAATGACGGAGTGTCGTCGATGTCATTTTGAGAAGCGAATTCTCGTCTTCTACCAGAAGAATTGTTTCATCACCATGCTTTTCCTTGTGAATTTCGGGCTTTCGCGTTTTCTGCAACGCCGTTTCGAGATGACGTGGCAGGAAAACTGTTACTGCAGTTCCCTTACCAGGTTCGCTGCTGACATTTATGGAGCCGTTATTCTGTTTTACTATGCCATAAACTGTTGCAAGTCCAAGCCCGGTGCCCTCGCCAACTTTTTTCGTTGTATAAAAAGGCTCAAAAATGTGCGACTGTATTTCTCCGCTCATTCCACAGCCATTGTCGCAGACGGAAAGGGTGACGTAATCTCCATCTGGAAGCTCTGTCGGGCCGTCCCGGTTGCTCGCGCTCAGCGTTTTCATGTCAGTCTCAATTGTGATCTGACCGACATTCTGGATCGCGTCACGCGAGTTTACGCAAAGGTTTGCCATTAATTGATCAAGTTGTGATGAATCTATGTGGACCGGCCACAAACCTGATTTGGGGCGCCACACCAGGTCTATGTTTTCGCCTATGAGCCGGCGCAGCATTTTGAGCATGCTATCCACGGCATCATTGAGATCTACTGTTTCAGGACTTATGGTCTGCCGGCGCGCAAAAGCAAGCAGTTGCCGTGTGAGGTTGGCAGAACGATTGCCAGCCGCAATTATTTCTTCGAGGTCGCTTCTTAACGGGGCGTCATTACCGATTTCTTTCTGCATCAGCTCAGCATGGCCAAGGATAACGCTGAGCATGTTATTGAAATCATGAGCTACGCCACCGGCAAGGCGGCCGACTGACTCCATTTTCTGAGCGTGAAGAAGTTGCGTCTGCAGTTTTTCCTTTTCCTGTTCAGAATTTTTGCGCTCTGAAATATCACTGAAAATACAGGCAAATTGGCCCGGTTTTGGGCAGAAGCTGGTTATCTCAAAATGTTTTCCAAGTGGCGCTGAATAATTTTCAAACAAGGCTGGCTGGCCAGTCAGAGCCACTTTCCCATAGATGTCAATCCAGTATCGTTCAAGATCTGGCATGATTTCCAGCGCGGTTTTGCCGATAACTTCTTCGGCTTTCAGGCCAGTGAGGCGCTCAAAAGCCGGATTGATGTCGAGAAAACGATAGTCTATCGGGCGTCCTTGCGGGTCGCAGATTATTTCGTGCTGGGCAAAACCGTTTAACATTTCGCGGAACAGGGTTCGGTAATTTTGCTCGCTTTGTCGTAACGCTTCTTCGACCATTACTCTTTCGGTGATAATCTCGGCGTAAATTACTATGCCACCTGTCGAGCCGTCTGCCTCATACCATGGCAGGCAGCTCCATGACGACCAGATCTGGCTGCCGTCTTCCCTGGTAAGGCTATCTTTGCAGTTATGTAGCGTTTCGCCGGCAAGCGCTCTCTGGTGAATGTCGCGAAATTTTTGCGGCAAATCAGGAATTATCTCGTAGTGGTTTTTTCCGATAACATTTTTTTCACCAATCTTAAAATCGGACAAGAACTTCCGGCTGACATAAATGTATCGCATGTCGCGATCAAAAACCGCCACCGAGCCGCTGGCGTTGTCAATGATGTATCGCAAAAGCTCATCTGAATGTCTCAGAGTTTTTTCTGATTTCTTTTGCTCACTGATGTCGCGTACTATCATGCTGGTGCGCAACTGACCATCAGCCTCTTTGAATATCGAGGAAGAAACTTCAGCGGGAAAAATAGTACCGTCAGCTTTTTTAAAATTGATTTCGCCAAAGAAGCTGCCGCTAAGCAGTCTTTCTTTTAATGCTCCCGGAAGTCGGGGGTCAGTTGGATCAACAAGAGCGTCGCGACCTCCCTTGATGATTTCCTGCTCGGACATCTGAAAAAGTACGGTTGCAGCCTTGTTTGCTGCAAGTATGCGCCCGTCGGGTATGGTTAACAGGATGGCGTCGAGTGAGTTGTCTACTACCGACCGGTAAATCAGGTTGAGTGAATCGATCTGTGATTGAAGCTCGCAGAGCTTTTTTTCTAATTCTTCACGAGATAGATTGCTGGTCATTATGTTTCTCTCACCCTTTTACGCAATCAGTAGCGTTCGGATATTGTTTTCTGTTTTCACTACTATTTTGCCACTTTTGCAGGTTATTAGCAACATGATCTCAATTGCCCGGCTGATGAGTGATTTGTTTTATCAGCCAGGCTTCGATTGATTGGGTTTTGCCTTTTACTGAGCTTACCGGCAGCTTTTCGCATTTGTAACCAGCTGGCACCGCATCGACCAGCGTGCCGCTGATTACCGTGCCGCCGTCGGGCATCTTGCCGGCCAGCGATGCCAGGCGCGCCGAGAGGTTGACCGGGTCGCCAATGACGGTGCGTGAAAGGCGGGCTTCGGCTGCGCCCATTATGCCGGCAACGGTAACGCCGGTGTTGACACCGGCGGCGACACGATGGCCGGTCTGCGCGAATACCTGTTCGCCGATGAACAGGGCAGTGTTGATTGCGCTGGCGTAGAACGGCTCGTCTTTGCCATGATGCTCGAACACGATCATGATTTTGTCTTCGATCATTTTGTCGATTTCGCCGCCAAACTGGCGGGTTGCCGCATCTGAAGCCTGCAGCAATTTTTGCAGCAGCGCAAAAGTTTCATGCTCATCGTGTTCTATCTGAAATGCGGCAAAGTCACAGATCCCGGCGAATACTATGGTGGCATTGCGCAGTTCTGATTTTTCAGCCAGTTCGTCGATTTCCTGCCCAACAACTTCACGCCGCACCGATTCGGTGACAAAACTCTTGAGCAGGCTGCCTTCGCGCAGGCCGAGTGCAATGCGGTTAAACGCTCCGCCAATTTTGGCAAATTCGTCGGGGTGGTTCTCGCTGATTTCAACGTTATAATTGCCGGCGGTGATCTGATTGGTCGCGTCGGTCAGTTCGCGTAGCGGCCTGGTGAAATAGCGTGCGCCGGCCATGGCCAGCGCAAAGCTCAACAGCGAAAGAGCCGCGAGAAATATCAGCGCCTTTCGTTCAAAATCGCGTCGGTAGGCAGCAAAGCTGGCTATGGTTTCGCTGCCGGCAACCGTATAAAATGAATAATTGCAGGGAAAAGCCTGCTCGATGACAATAGCTTCGTCTGATTTCTGCACGGTCGAAATTTGAGATCGGTTAAGATGAGCCGTTTTGGCCAGTCCAAGCAATCCCGGGCGGGCAGTTTCCGTTTTTTCAAGCTCAAATTCGAGTATGTCGATATTTCTTTCATTTCCACATACCGCCAGTCTTGGCGACTGCGAATAAAGATCGAGCAGGCGCACCGGAAAATCGTTCGAGGCTTTTCTTTCGTCCATGTGCCAGGTTATGAAGGCATGATAACGGTTGGATAGCGTGATCGGCATGCCTAGTAGCTTATTCTTCTTGTAAGTTGCGTCAATATTGAGAAACATCGTTGAATAACGCCGAAAATTATAGAAAATGTCTGGCCCGAACAGCTGAAGAAAGAAGTCGCGTGAGTATTCGCCCTTGAGGTCATCCTGCAGTTTTTCCGGTCGATGCCCGGTTACCGGTCGGCAATCGTTGTTGTAGTAATCGAGAATCTCCACGAAGCGCTCGTTGAAAAAACCGGTGAAATCGCTTTCGCGACTTTCGGCGCTGTATTGCCCATCATCCCGCAATGAGACTGCGACAAATTTTCCGTCTGTTCGACACATCCACAGCGAGGTGAAATAGCGGCTCAGGAGTTTCTTGTCGAGTTTCTGCAGCAGTTTTGTACAATACGTGAAGTCATCGGTGCCTGTGTAAGGATCACTGGTAAAACTGCTGATTTCTTCGATAGATCCCAGCGCGCGTACTAGATTTATGCGGTTGAGAAAGCTGTCATTTGTCTGCTGGTCAAGGTTCTGTAATTCTTCAGAAAGCTTCTCTGAAGTGGTGCTTTGAATATTACTGTAACTGGTCTGCAGGTATTCATTGGCCAGGTAGATCATCGAAAAAAGCGGTTGAATGAACAGCATCAGGAATATGACCGGAACAAGATACCTGATTGGCAGATCAAAACCACGATTGAGTAACACTTTCTGGCCGATCACTACGAAAGATAAAGTCGAAAGCGCTGCAAGAAGCAGCAGAATGAGGTGTTGGGTTTGCCAGCCGGTTTTGCCGCCAGCCACGGGAACCGTTACTGAAAACAGGCGGACATCGCGGTATGAATCTACGGCGCCGAGTTGCAGTTTGCAGCCCTCGATTATTGCTGTTTCAGTATTTCCGCTGGCTTTGCCGAAAAACCTTGCTAATTTTTCTCGCAGCAGAGGTCTGTCTCTAAACCATTGCGAAAACACCGGTTGCGGATTACCCGCAATCAGGCAGCCGATTCCGAAATCATCGGTGGTTTCGCTGATTTTCTTTTTGAGCGATTCCAGCCAGGAAACCTGTTGCAGGTCGGCAAGAGCCAGCACGAGCATTTCGGTGCCAAGGCTGTTGCTGAAGATTGCCCGCATGCCGTCGGCAAAACGAAAAGGAATAATACTGCTGCTAATTAAACTGCGGGCATCTTCTTCGAGAGTTGCCGCAAAATAGCCGGTCCAGGCAGGGTTCTCGCCTGCTGTTGCATTCTGGCGAAAATTCTGCAGTATCTGTTCGACTCCTAGTCTGGCGCCGTATCTAAATACCTTCATCTTTTTGAAATCTTCGCTTAAACGCAATATAAAAGCGAGTTCACAGGGATAATCAATATTGTTAAGTACCAGGCCGGCATTTTTTTCAAAAAAGCCGCCGGCTTTTTCTGACATTGCGTTGCGATAAAACTGATTTCCTTCTTCGTCATTCTCGTAATGCATCTTACGGGAAAGGCGTGTAATATTCATCTGGAAACGGTTGTCAGCAGAAAGAGGCATTGACAATTTGTCGAGGTGCGATGCGATGACCCTTTCGCGTTCCTCTTCAAAGCTGTTTGCCTGAATTAGCGCCGCCTTCTGAATAGCGAAATAAACGCTTAGCGGTGGGAAAAACAGGATAGCGGCGGTCAGCAGCAGCAGTAATAGTTTTTTCATGTGAACGCCTTGAGGTCGAGAATTTCGTGGCTTTCATTCTCGTGCGGGCAGAAATGCTGATGCCAGTCTGGAAGCATTGCGAAAAGCGAATCTGAGATGATGATGGCCGTATGCCTGCCGGTTTTGCTCTGAGCTTCGAGTTGTTCGGCTGTGCTTCTGGCGCGGCCGATAATGGTGAATTCCGAACGGTTGCCTGAATTAAGGGCTCCGGCGATGACTGTGCCATAGGCGAGGCCGATACCGATGTTGTAGGTAAACATGCCGCGCTGCTGTCTTTCATCATTTAAACGGCGATGCTGTTGCATCATAGCGACTGCGGCCTTTACCGACTTAGTGCATGAACTTGCGCCTTCGCCTGGAAAAAAAGCGACAACGGCATCGCCGATAAACTGATCGACACGCCCACCATTGCTGTTGATTGCTTCGACCATGCTGCGCAGATGCTGGTTGAGCATCTGGCTGATGGCAACCGGGGTGTTGGCTTCCGAAAGCGTGGTGAAACTGCGCACGTCAGAGAACAATATTACGCCGGTCAACTTTT
>MFYY01000022.1 GCA_001787855.1 Candidatus Riflebacteria bacterium GWC2_50_8
GCACCGGCTGGCCGCCGGCATAGTGCGTCGTCGCGAAATTGTTGCCGCATACGAATCGCGCCTTGGTCGCCATCCGCACATTAGCTTTCCGAAAGTGACAGAAGGGGTCGGTCATGCCTATCATCTGGCCATTGCTCTGATAGATTTTGCTGCCGCGAAAAAGGATCGCGCGGCAGTGATGAATTATCTCAAACAGGCTGGAATCGGCACCCAGGTTCATTATATACCGATTCCTCTCATGCCCTATTATTCGAAAACGGCTGATATCAATGAATTGCCGGAGTCGATGGCATATTATCGCCGAGCTTTGTCGCTGCCCTGTTTTCCGCAACTCAGTGATGGTGATATCGCCAGAATATGTTCGGTTCTTGAGGTGGCATTATCATGAACTGCGTTAAGAACCAGATAGTTATTCAGGCTCGCATGGGTTCTACGCGACTGCCGGGCAAGACGATGCTCGATCTCGGGGGCAGGCTGGTGATTGACCACGTTGTCAGCCGTTGCCGGGCAGCTTTGAGCGTTGACCGGGTCGTGGTGGCAATTCCTGATCTGCCGATTGATGATCGGCTTGAGCAGTGGTGTAAAGACAACAATGTCTTTTGCGTCAGAGGCAGTCCTGAGGATGTTCTTTCGCGATACATCAAGGCGATAAGCGCTTTTCCATGTCGAACTCTGGTTCGCATAACTGCGGACTGCCCGCTGGTCGACCCCGGAATGATCGACACTCTCCTTTTTCTGCATGAGGCTCTCGGCAACGATTATACTTCAAACGTCGGGCCGCCGAACTTTCCCAAGGGATTTGATATCGAAGTGGTAAGTGCCGACGTTCTTCGCCGAGTTGACTCGATAGCCGTGCTGCAGCCGCATCGTGAGCATGTAACTTCATATATTCGCGAGAATTTTGGCGAGTTCAAAACTTCTGGAATGTCTTATGGCCTTAATATGCCAGACATAAGGTTGACGCTTGATAAAATGGAAGACTATCAGGCTCTGCAAAAGATTGTTGAGTTGCTGGTCAGCCAACAGCCACTCTGCTCGATGTACCAGGTGCTTGCTTTTCTGCATCAGCATCCGGAAATATTGGCGATTAACTCTGCGGGCATACCTTTTGAGCTGCCGGCCGGGTTTTTGAGTGCCGCAAAGTAATGCCGATAGGACTGAATCGCCGCGGCCTGGCGCCTTCGAAAACTGCGGTTTTTAGAGTCGACGCCGGCCCGGGCATAGGCATGGGCCATTTTATGAGATGTCGCACTCTGGCGCTTGAGCTTATAAAGCGCAAATGGGTGGTTTTTTTTGTTGGCAGCGGCCTGCCCAAAGAATTGCTTAACATAAAGGACAGCCGGGTAAATGCTATTATAAACCTGGTTGAATTTGGCCCTTTTGATATGAGCGCAAACGATTCAAATGCCCTTGTTGCCAAGCTTGCCAACACTTTCGGACTCAGTGTCGATTGCCTGATTATCGATACTTATTTTTATACTCGCGAAGATTTTGCATTTATACAGCGTTTTTGCGAGCGTCGCGTGCCCGTAATGGTGATTGATGATCTGGCTAATCGCGATACGCCTGCTCAGGTTGTTCTCAACCCTAATCCACTTTTTTCGAGTGAACCCTATCAACGCCAGAAAATTCCCAATATTCTGTGTGGCGAAAACTATACACTGATTCGCCCAGAAATACTGGCTTTGCGTGACCGGCCATACAGTGATGACGGTCTGATTATGGTTACCATGGGCGGTGGCGATGTGGTAGAACCGTTGCTCAAGGTTCTGCAGGCAATTCCTGATGGTATGCCCAACAGAATCTGTGTTTCGGTTTCGGCGAATTGCCCGCTTGATGCCATCAACGAATGGATAAGTCGTGATCCGACCATGCGGTTTCTGAATGTCGACAGCGAACGTTTTCCGGAACTGCTGGCTAACAGCGCTTTTGCGATTACAGGTGGTGGCACTACCCTGTGGGAAGTCTATTGTCTCGGGATTCCGAGTCTATGCCTGGTCTGGGTTGATAATCAGAAGCAGACTTCGGTGGTAATCAAACAGCAGGCTACCAGCTTTCTGATTGATCTGGCCGAGCAGATCAACATGGAATTGCAGTCGGATTTTGTCGAAAAGGGTATCAGAACTCTGAAAAACGAGTTTGCCCCGGCAACCGAAGTTCGTCGCCGCGAGCTCGAAAACCATAGCGTCAGCGAGGTAATCAGGCGTGATAAAACCAGCCTGCTCGTCGATAATGATAGTAATGCCGATAGCAATTTTATCGGCGGCATTCTTAGGGAATTCCGCAACATGCCGGAACAATGGCTTGACATGATGCGTAAACAGCGCGGCCTTATTGATGGCAGCGGCGCCGCTCGCTGTGCAGATCTCCTCGACACGCTGGTCTGGCAGCCGGTTGACTTACTCGATTCAGACTGGAGAAGAAGCTTTGAAAATTGGACACTATGAGATCGGGCATGACCAGCCCTGCTTTATCATCGCTGAGGCCGGCAGTAACCATAACCGTGATTTTGACAACGCCAGAAAACTAATTGACGTGGCCGTTGCAGCGGGCGCTGATGCAGTAAAGTTCCAGATTTTTTCGGCCGAAGCTATCTATTCGAAAAAGACACCGATGGCGAGTTATCTCAAAGACAAGAAACTCGCCAAAGAAGGCGAGTCGTTATGGGACATCATCAAACGCATTGAGATCCCGCGCCAGTGGACACCCGATCTCATGCAATATTGCCGGGAAAAAGGCATCATTTTTCTGTCGACCCCATTCGATCTGACTGCTGTCGACGAGCTGGAGTCGGCTGGAGTAGAGGCTTACAAGGTGGCCAGTTTTGAGATTACTCATCTGCCGATGCTCAAGAAGATATCGGCAACCGGCCGCCCGATTATCCTGTCAACCGGCATGGCCAGCCTTGAAGATATTGAAGTAGCGCTTGCTGCAATAAAGGCAGGTGGTAACAGCGAGGTTGCGCTGCTGCATTGTGCGATCGCTTATCCGCCGAAGTTTGAAGACATTAATCTGCGCGCCATGGACACCATGCGCCAGGCATTTGGTCTGCCGGTTGGCTTTTCTGATCATACCATGGGCCATGTGACCGATGTCGCTGCGGTGGCGAGAGGCGCCTGTATCATTGAGAAGCATTTTACGCTGTCGCGACAGCAGGAAGGGCCAGACCACCCGTTTTCGCTTGAACCCGGCGAACTCAAGGCCATGATCGAGGCGATCCGCCAGACTGAAAAGTTGCTTGGTTCGCCAGTTAAACAGCATACTGCGGCTGAAAGCGAGCTTTATCGCATTGCTCGCCGTAGCCTGGTGGCAGCGGTAAACATCCCGGCCGGCACCGTTATCACCGAGTCGATGCTTGCGGTCAAGCGCCCGGGATTTGGCATTCCGGTTCGGCACATGGAAATCGTCATCGGCCGTAAGGCGCAGCGCGACATCGAAGAGGACGATATACTCACATGGGAAATGATCTGAAACTCAGGCGTTGGCGCGATGCCGACTGTCGCATGATCTATGACTGGCGCAGTGATCCTGAAACCATGCGCTGGTGCTTCGATCAGAAGGCGTTTTCTTATGACGAGCATGCAGACTGGTTTAATCGCTTTCTGAATGACAGCCGGCGTTGTGGCTTCGTGCTCGAAGATGCCGGTCAGCCGGTTGCCCAGCTTCGCTTCGATCCCGCCGAGTTGCCGGGAAGCTACCGGATTTCACTGGCTGTAGCGCCAGGCAGATCGGGAAAGGGTTATGGCAGCAGTATTCTGCATCTTGCCTGTAGAGATGCAGAAATTCGCCGGCGCGCGGTGCTGCTGGTGGCCGAAACCATGAATGACAATCTTCCATCACAGAAGATTTTCGTCAGAAATGGCTTTATCAACGCCGGTTCTGGTGAGAGCAGAGGATTGGGTTTTGTGAGCTGGCTGTTGCCTCTTACTGTAAGTGCACAACCGCTTCCGATACAGTTTTTTGCTGAACCGGCCTGGCTTGAAGATGTCGAAAAAGTTCTCTCTGAAACCGGTCTGGCGCTGTCTGGCGATTCTACAGCCAGGATAAAGCTATTTATGGGCGCTGCCGTAAGCAACAATGAACTGTATTCCAGTATTATTCTGCATCTTAATATTTCAAACGCTGTTGTGCTTGATCTGGCTATACGCTATCCAGGCGAGCTCGCACTGCCGGTTGAGTTTTGCAACTTGTCGACAGCAGTAGCACAGATTGCCGCTTCCCTTAACTTCCTACAGACCAGCTGACAGGCCTGATATACAGCAATTGCTTAATTATCTCTGAAATAATCGCAAATAGCATTTGCCTGGCGTGGGTGTCTTTACCCTGAACTGATAATGCGCTATTATTGGAGCCAAACATTACCTAAGGATTTATGCCGAAGATGAAGTCAAATTTTTATTCCAGAAACCTGAAGATTCTGCGAAAACGCATGCCGGTGCTTGAAAAGGCGCTTGAGATGAGTCATGGGTCAGATTGCGAATATCTCGTTGAACCGGCCAAAAATGGCGCAATGACCCTTGCTATAAAGCAAAACGACAAGTTGCATCAGATTCACAGTCGTTATGATCCACAGCGTGAGGCTATGCAGCAGCTTACTGGCATGAACCTGATTAATCCAAAGATCATCGTAGTGCTGGGTCTCGGGCTTGGATACCACATCAACGCCTGTCTCGAAGCTCTTAAAGAAAGCAACCTTTTTATCGTGGTAATTGAAAAGGATGTCGAGGCCTTTCGAGCCGCGTTGCAAAATGTCGACATGAGCGATCTGCTGAACTCTGACAAGATACGCTGGGTAATCGGAGTGCCTGAAGAAGAAGGCTATGCGGTTCTTCACGAAATGATAAAACAGGCGGGTATTACTCTGCAGCTTTTTCTCAAGACATTGCAGGTGTTCAACCACCCGGTAATCGACAAGGTTCACGGTGAATATCACCGGCACATGCTTAAATGTTTCCGTGAAGCGGCGCATGCCATCATTTTCAATTATGGCAACTGTCCAGAAGACTCAATGATCGGTGTCGAGAACATCATGAAGAATTTGGCAACCATCATTAAAAATCCAGGTGTTAAAGACCTTTATGGCGCTTTCAAGGGTCGCCCTGGCATTATTGTTTCAACCGGTCCTTCGCTTGATAAAAACATCAGAGAGCTTAAGGATGCTTTGAACAGCGCAGTAGTTATTGCTGCCGATTCGGCCTTGAAAATTCTGCTCAAACATGACATTACACCGCACGCTGCCGTGAGCCTTGAGCGCGTAATGCATGTCGCCACCATGTTCAAGGAATTGCCCGATGACTATAAAAAGAAGATCTGGCTCGCTGGTACGCCGGTAATTCGCAAGGAATCATACGACGCCTGGCCTGGTCCAACTTTTATGATCTACCGTGCATTTGCGCATTTCGACTGGCTTAACATGCCGAAAGGAACCCTGCTGGTAGGCCCGTCGTGCTCAAATATGGCGTTCAAAGTTCTGGAATCCATAGGTTGTGATCCGATTATTCTGGTTGGCCAGGACTGTTCATTCAAAAGCGCCGAGAAAACGCATGCAGATGATGCTCCTTCGGTAACCAATCTTAAGCTGAAAGAGCGCGACCTGTTTAAGGTAAAGGGTAACTGCGAAGAATTTGTTTTTACGAACCAGATTTACGACATGTTCAGACGTGCTTTTGTAACGGATCTGGCTTCATATCGCGGCAAGTGTATCAATGCAACAGAAGGGGGAGCATATATCGAAGGCACTACGCTGATGACTCTGCGTGAGGCAATCGATAAATACTGCACCAAGCCTTTCGACACGCACGAGATAATCAGAAAACATCTGCACTACCCTAAGGAAAACGATATTCGCAAAGAATGGCGCAATTTCAGACAGACTCTTATCGACACGCGAAAAGAAGTGGAAGGCGTTATCGATTATTGCGACAAGGGAATTGCCCTGGTTGACGCTTTTGAAAAACGTCTTGAAGATGAGGATTATAAGCAGATTGATGACTTTCTTACCCGATTTCCTGACGAAGACCTCGACAAGATTCATGCCGAGATGACGCGTGCGCGCAGCTCGATCATAACTTTTGGCAAATACTTCAATCTTTATCTGATGCATATCGTGCAGATGATCATTGTAAAGTTTGAAATGGACTTTAACGAGCTGCCAACACTCTGTCAGGACAAGAAACGATGCAAGCTGCAGGCCGTGAAACTTATGAAAAAATGGTTTCCGACCATCGGTGATGTTTGCCGACTGTCACTCAAGCTTCTGATCGATGCCTTCGACGATCTTGATAAAGAATTCGGCTATCTGCTGGCGTGAGCGTCAATTCTGGCTTGCTGCCACTCTTTTAAGCAGGCCATGGGTAAGCAGCAGTTCGACAATTGAGCAGCATTCTTCAATCGATACTCCCAGTATCCCGGCAATGTCGATCAGGTCAAGTTTGCCATCGCTGTATGCCAGAATATCCCGCATCAGAAGAGTTTGCGCGCCCACTGATCCTCGCGCGCTCAATGTCGGGTAAAGATTTCTTTTGCCGAGCTGTGGTTCACAAAAGGTTGTAGCCGTATAGATGCAGTTCTGCTCAAGGGCAATCAGGCACTTTTTCAGCAGTTCACAGGCTCCGCTGAGACCTTCCGGGCTGATGAGGCTCAGGTTATCCAGAGAAGTGTGATATTCAGGGTATTTGCCATACTTTGAGCGCATGATCGAGACCACCGGCAGGTTGACCAGTGGCGAACAGTATTGCCGCTCATCGCTGCCGCGTTCAAGAAAAGAACAGGGCGTGAATTTTTCGGTGTGGTTACGCAATATGTGGAGTGCCACTTTATCGGCCAGCGTGTTTGCCAGTCTCGAGGGCATGAAAGAATAATCACGGTTATCGCCAACGCAGGTGACAACGAAGCCGGCAATGATATTCCGCTGCATCTGTTCAAGGTTACGGCTCAAATAGACGATAGAGCCAATGGTTTCTGGTATGAAGACAATGCGGTAAGTGTGCCGGCGCCGCGGTTGTTCGAGTAACCACTTTGCCAAAAATGTGGTGACTGCCGGCCCTGAACATTCGTTATTAGCCATCGATGGATGACAGACGTATGTTGACAGCAGAATTTCTGAGGCCTCTTCGCCGGGAATCATCAGCTCACCATAAGTAAGCGAACCCGGCTTGAGCTGGCTGTCGATAACAACGCGATATGAGCCGTTTTTGAGCTGTTGGCGAAGAGTGTGGGACAGGCAGAAACCCCAGCAGGGTTTGTAATAAGAGGTAACATAAGGTATGGCGTCTGGCTGTTCAGGCAGCGAATGCAGATGCTTATCAAGCTCATCGAGACTCATTATTTCATTAACCGGAGTCGAGTAAGAGACTACGTGCAGATTATTGGTCTGCCAGTCAACAACTTTTCTGCCGCTTTCATCCATTATATAGGCATCTGTGATGTTCCATTCATCTGGTATCTGCCAGTCAAATGCCTGGGTTCCAGATGGTATTTCAAACACTTCCAGACCAGGCAGATGTTGTTTGATCATTGCGAGCGTCTGACGCACTCCATTGCCCGTTATGCTACGGGCAATCGGGAAAATCTGCGCGGCAAAGTCATAAATCTGCTGTGGCGATGTCTGGCTGCTATTGTCAGGTTTGATCATCTTTTATTCTCTTTGAGCCTCTTAAATTGGCGATTATTGTTTTTCGACAGTTTCAAATGTCAGGGGGTTACCATATTGGCCGTATAGTTCAAGGGTTTTGGCACGTGAAGCCTGGGTCAACAGATACAGCTCATCGTTGTTCAACTTTTTCTGCCAGAAATCGAGAAGCTGGTCGGCGTAGAACCAGAGAAACTCACCGTTGGCAACCGGGCTTTTGTGTAAAATGCCGCTTGCGGTGAGCTCGGTGGCGAGCCTGTTCCAGTCATATTCTACGGCGCCCTCATGCAAAGGGCGCACGCGATATCGCAAGGCGATCTCACGGTCGTTTTCGGGTGAGCGAATAACGCCGGTAAAGGTTTTGAGGTAGCGGTAGCCGATGTTTACGGTTTCTTCCACGTAGTGAATAAAGGTGTTGGCTGCGAAAGTGGCGCCAAGAAAGCTTATCGCCGCTTTATTGCTGACCATTTCGGCAAAAG
The DNA here is from genome assembly GCA_001787855.1 of Candidatus Riflebacteria bacterium GWC2_50_8. Taxonomy (GTDB): domain Bacteria; phylum Muiribacteriota; class Ozemobacteria; order Ozemobacterales; family Ozemobacteraceae; genus Rifleibacterium. The sequence continues at coordinate 8,110 of MFYY01000022.1, forward strand.
TGGAATTGGCGGCAAATGGATTCTCAGCCGGTTCAAAAGAGAAGCTGCGATTGTTGCAGATGTAATAGTTGAACACCGGGGTCAGCGTCCGCTGGCCCTGGCAGAACTGACGCACGTATTCATTGAACGTTCCAAC
>MFYY01000023.1:0-5935 GCA_001787855.1 Candidatus Riflebacteria bacterium GWC2_50_8
GCTGGTTTGCCAATCTTCCGAGCGCCAGGAGGGTTGAATAAGCATGCACAGCATTCTTAGCCTGTTCGGCTATAACCTTAACCCGATACGCAATATCGAATCATCGGTGCTGGCACTTTCCTGGGGCTGGGCTGGGCTGGTATTACTGCTGCTTGCGCTGGTTCCGCTGTCCTGGTGGGCCTATCGCTGCGAAGGAAAAAACATCAGCGACAAAATACGTCGGCAACTGCTGGCAATAAGAATTGTCTGGGTAATCATTCTGGCCTTTCTGATGTGCGGCCCGGTCCTCGTAGTATCCGGCTGGGTACCGCAGCGCAACCGACTGGCCGTTATGGTCGACAGTTCGCGCAGCATGAGCATTAAGCACAAAGAAACGTCGCGCCTCGATCAGGTTAAAAAGCTTTTTGACAGCGGCTTTATCAAACAGCTCGAAGATAAAACCGGAATTTACCCGGAAGTATTCAGCTTTGCCGATAATGTTTCGCCGGTATCGCGCCAGGAAGTTGAACAGTTCAACTTCAGTGCCGACGGCAATCAAACAGACATCAGCAACGCCGTGCGCAATGTCATGGGCAACCTCGGCGAAGGAAGCCTGCTCGGCATTGTAATGATCAGCGATGGCGTCAGCACCACCGGCGACAATCCGGCGATGGCACTTGCCAACATGCGCACACCAGTGCATTTCATTGCACCGGGTCAGGAAGGCGAAACCGCAGACCTGGCGTTACATCTCACCCGGCCGCCGGCGCAGGGGTATCTTAACTCAAGCGTGCGAGTACGCGGTGAGGTCAGTCTGCACCGGGTTGCAACCAGTTCGGTAGCGGTTACTGTGCGGCGAAATGGCGAGTTTTTTGTGCAGACAAGCGCTGATTTTGCTTCTGGCACAAGTAAAGCCGGTTTTGCGTTCAATATTCCATGTGACGAAGAAGGCAGTTTCAGGTTCGAACTCGAGATTCCGGCCCTCGCCGGCGAGTTAACCAGCGAAAATAACCAGGCCGGATTTCTACTCAAGGTAGTACGCGAACGCCTCAACATAATGGCACTGAGCGGTCGGTTATCATGGGATATGAAGTTCATCGGCAACGCTCTGCTGACCGACCCAAACGCGCAAACTGTGCACTGGGCAAAATTGCGCGATGACCGCTGGGTATGCGCGCGCAATCTCAAACCTGAAGGCGCTGTGCGCAATCCGGAACTGAGTGAAGACCTCAAAATTGCCGACGTTCTGATTCTGAACGGCGCCAGCCATGACATGCTCAGGCCGGTCGAAGAAGAAATCCTGCGCCGCGTCGAAGCCGGGACGCTGGGCCTTCTGATATTGCCGTCTTCGCAGAGTTTTGCCGAGCTTGGCTACCAGGGAACGCTTATTGAAAAGCTTTTGCCAGTGTCGCCAGGGCGTGAAATCTGGCGCGGCACGCCGGGCAACCTGGTTCTGCCTTCCACTGAAACGCCTTATAACTTTCTGCGCCTGATTGACGACCCGATACAAAATGTCGAATTTTTCGCAACTTTGCCCAAAATAGAGGGTATTTACGAATACGCTGGCCTTAATCCCGGCAGTGAAATACTTATCAGCTCAACGATCCGCGGCAATGCTGACCTGTTACCGCTGATGATCAGATCTCGGGCTGGTCTGGGCAACGTCGTGCTGATAGCCGGCGGGCCGCTGTGGCCGGCGGGATTTCGTCTTGTGCCGACTGACCGTGGCTTTTCACCATATTCTGCACTCATCGTCAACATGTGTAAATGGCTGGCCAATCGCCGCGAAGATGCGCAGGTCAGCATCGAACTTGCCTCTTCGCGTGGTTACGTTGGCCAGGGAAACAACATCAGGGTCTGGGTCATGAACAGCAAAAACGAGCTGCAGACTAATGCCCAGATCTCGCTTACCATCAAAGACGAGCGTGGCAACCTCACCAGCCTTTTCTGCATAGAGACCTCTGAAAAAGGCTGTTACGAAGCCGCTTTTGTGCCAGCACTACGAGGATTGCACAGTCTCGAAGCAAAGGCCAGATATCAGGGGCACGAACTCGGCACGGCAAAGAGTGAATTGCTTATCGAGATGCCCACCGCCGAATTCGACGAACCCGTTATCAAAGAATCTCTGATGGCTCAGCTGGCCAGCGATACCGGCGGCATATTCACCACCGTAGACCAGGCCGCAAAAATAGTCGAAGCTATCGATTCAGAACCTGGTCAGAAGCTGGAAAGCAAGAGTCTGGATCTGCGCGACAGCTGGCTGCTGCTGATTATTCTTCTGTTGCTCCCTATGGTAGAATGGTATCTGCGAAGAATTCGGGGGTTAAGCTGATATGACCAGATTCAACAGATTGCTGACTGCTCTGGCAGTTGCCTCTGCGCTTTTGACTGGCCTGACCATGTCTGCATCAGCAGCCGAATTCGACCGCACGATCATTCCACGCGTTAAGTACGGCGGGGGCGGCGACTGGTATGTCGGGCCGACTTCAATGCCCAATCTGCTCAAGCAGGCTTCCGAACGTCTGCGTCTGCCGACGCAGAACGAAAATATCGCGGTTTCGCTTTCTGACCCCGAACTTTTCCGTTACCCGATGCTCTTTCTAACCGGGCACGGCCAGATACGCTTCAGCGACTACGAGGTTAACATTCTGCTCAATTACCTCGACAATGGCGGGTTTCTGTGGGTAAACGACAGCTATGGCATCGACCGTTTCATCAGACGGGAAGTACGCAAGCTTTATCCTGACCGCGAATTCGAGCTGCTGCCAGCTGATCACGCGATCTTCAACATGGTTTACGAATTTAAGGAAGGCCTGCCCAAAATTCACGAACATGACGGCAAACCGCCAGCAGCCTATGCGCTGTTCGACAAAGGCCGCATGAAAATACTCTACACGTTTGAATCTGACATCGGCGACGGGCTCGAAGACGCCGGCGTTCACCAGATCGATACTCCCGAGATCAGAGAAAAAGCCATGCAGATGGCTCTCAACCTTCTCGCTTACGTGATGATGCAGTGAGGCGCGCATGCATAATGACAACCTGAACAAACTGCTCGAAAATTACCAGCAGCTACGCGATCAGCTGCAGCAGATGCTCGATTCATATAAATACGGGCGGCAGCTGCGCGTCGTCATGTCATGCGGATTCTGGGCGCTGGTCTCGTTTTTCATGCTTCTGCTTATCTTCATGCTGACTGAACGCACACCGTTGCAGTCAGAAGCGGCACGCTGGCTGCACTCTCTGCTGCTCTACTGGCTTGTTGCCTGGTGGCTGATCAGGGCTTTTCGGGCGATTATCAACCCACCGCCGGCCACCGCACTTGCGGTCGAAATCGAATCGACAACCGGAAAATTCGTTTCAGGCCTGTCGAGCGCAATCGAATTCTGCGATGCATCGCGGCCGGCTGCTGACGACCGCACTTCAGAAACAATGCGCCGCATCACCATCGGACAGGTTTCTCAGCAGTTACAGCGCGAAGACATCAGCCATTCGCTCAAAGCTTTTTCGCGGCGCCGATCGGCTTTTACCATGGTTTTTTTTATGGTGCTTGGCGCCTTATGGTATGTGCTGTCGCCACTGGAAGTCGCTACCGGCGCTCAGAGGCTCCTTTTTCCGCTGCGCGCTATCGCACCCTATTCGACTCTGAACATAGTCATCGCGCCTGAGCACGCGCTGGTTGCCATGGGTGACAGTCTCGAAATTTCTGCAATACCTTCGCGGCAGACCAGCGAGCCAATAATTCTCGAGATGTTCGAGCCTGACAAGCTTGAGGGCAACCGGGTTGAGATGTATCCTGACGCAACTGCCAGCGCCAGCCGCTTTGTTTACCCGCTCAACAGCCTGCAGGAATCGGTAGACTACCGGGTAACCTGCGAAAAATTCAGCACGCTGCGCTACTCGATCAAGGTAATGCCAAGACCGCAGATTAAATCCCTGCAGGTGACACTCTTTCAGCCTGCTTACATAGCAACACAGCCGACCAGACTGCCTGAAAATATCGGGGATGGCACAGTTCTTATCGGCAGCAGGGTAAAGATCGAGGTTACGGCTGACCAGAACCTGGCATCAGCTGCCATTATTCTTGTTCCGGGCGCAACCCAGAGCTGCGAAATAGCTAAGCGCAACAGCTTTTCTTATGAAATGGAAATCGCTACCAATACAGCCTTTTCGATCTTCATGGAAAATGAAATGGGCTTGAGCAACGAAAAACCCGTGCTATACACGATCACCGCAGCAAGTGATGGCCTGCCAACTGTCGAACTGCTCAAACCAGCTCAGGATATGCCATTTCCAACCAGTCGCCGCCTTGATATTAAAGCGGTAGCGCGTGATGATTACGGCGTTAAAGCAATGATTCTGTTCTATCAGGTCGGTGACCGTAACGCGCTGATTCCGCAAAATTTAAAACCTGACTTCAAGCCAATCTCTGAGTATGAAGTCGAGTTCCCCTGGATGCTCGACACGCTGGCACTACAGCCTGGAACAAAAATCAGCTACTTTGTTCAGGCTGAAGACGCGCGACAACCGCAGCCAAACGTTGCGACGACGCCAACCTACTTTATCAACATGCCTTCGATGTATGACATGTATCGTGGCGAAGAAGTTTCGCAGGGCGAGGTCAATCAAAAACTCGAAGAATTCATGGAAGTTCAGCAGATGCGCCGTGAGGCTCTAATGAAAGCTTACGAGCAGATCAAGCATGATGAGAAGCTCGATTTTGAAGCAGCGCAGGCCATCGAAAAAGCTATTGAACAGGGCGCGAAAAGCCAGCAGGATGCCGAAGAAATCCTGGAAAACTTCCAAAAACTCCAGGATAACATGGAAAACAACCCGCTCAGCTCCCCAGAAGCGCTGGAACGCATGCAGAAAGTCAGCGAACTGCTAAACGAGGTGCTCGACGACGAGACAAAGCGCATGATGGAACAGCTGCGTGAATCGCTCAAGGACCTCAAACTTGATCCAAAGGATATCGAAAAATACGAAGAGGCCTTTAAGATGGAGGATTATCTCAAGGGGCTCGACCGCACTATCGATCTGCTTACCCAGGTTCGCGAGCAGCAGAAATTCAATTCACTCGCACTTGCCATCGAAGATCTGCAGCGCCGTCAGCAGCAGATCGCTTCGGAAACAGCCGCCCTCAAAGAAAAAATGACAAAGGAAGGCCTGACCAGTGAAGAAGAATCGCAGCTCAAGGATCTGGCAGACCAGCAGGAGAAGATCGGCAAAGAGCTTGAACAGCTGCAGAAGCAGTCTGAAGAAATGACTGAAAACCGTAAATCAGACGAATTTAAACAGAATCCGCTGCTCGAAGATGTAAAAAACATCAGAGACCGCATGCAGAAAGAGAATTACCAGCAGCGCAGCGAAGACATCAAAAAAGATATGAATCAGAAAAACCTTGATTCTGCACAGCAGAATCAGCAGAACATGCTCAAGTTTCTCGATGCGCTGAAAAAAGATTCAGAGCAGATCTGTCAGCAATGCTCAGGCGGCGCACCGCCGCAGATAGATCTGTCGGCTTTTATCAGACGCGCTTTGCGGGTTTCCCATGATCAGGAAATGCTGTTCAGAGAAATTGCCGAACTGCCAGAACAATTTATGCGGGGCCAGCAGCCAGAGATAGAAGGATTGATCGACCAGGTATCGGTATTGCAGGTCCTGGTGAAACAGCAGGGCAGCGAACTTGCGAACGATCTTGAGCAGTATGTACGCAGCAGTTTTGCGGTAGACCCGGCCGCGATTGAACCGATACAGGGAACCCAGGAAATATTTTCCGAGATTGTCAAAACTCTTGAAGACCGCGCGCTAAGCACTTCACGAGCAGACCAGCTCGAAATCGTCAGGCGCTTCAATCAGCTGGCAATTGAGCTGATGCGGGCCCAGGACCAGTCGGGCTCATCAGGTTCGGCAAACCCGATGGATGCGCTGCAGCAGTTCAAAGACCTTACCCGCC
>MFYY01000023.1:6094-6892 GCA_001787855.1 Candidatus Riflebacteria bacterium GWC2_50_8
GCCGGCTTGATGACGTGATCGACGAAATGAAAGATCTCGAAACAGATATACTCGACCCCGAGCTGCGCAAAAAGGTTGCTGAAAAGCAGAAATCGATTTACGACCGTATGCTGCGCGCACAGAAAGCGATAAAAGATCGCGATGAAGAGAGCGAAGAGCGCAAGGCACGCAAAGCTGAGATAATAAGGCAGCAACAGCCAGACCAGCCACTCGGTGCGATCGGCACTGACAGCCGCGATCTGAGCAAAGACTTTCTCGGCGATCTCAAGGAAGAGTTTCCCGAATCATATAAGCCCATGTTGAATGACTACTTCAAGTCGCTCAACATCTATGGGGGTAACTGATGCAAAAGATCATTCTTCTGAGTATCGCCGCTGTTCTGCTCACTGTTACGCTGATGGCCCAGAACTTTAATTTTGACCCGGAAGCGGCGGAGCTTTATCAGAACGGCATTAACGCGCTGCGGATGCGCCGGCTGACGGTAGCCGACCAGCAGTTTCGTGAACTCATGGAAAAGTATCCCGACGATGTTCATGCTTCAATTGCTCGGCGCCAGCTTGCCAACGTTCTGCGTGACCTCAAGGAATATGATCAGGCGATAGAAATGCTTAAAGAAATTATCGCCAAAGACAAGACACCAGATAGCATAAAATACGCGCAGGGCGAGATTCTCAATATTCTTTTCGTAACGCAGCGTTTCAAGCAGGGTATTGAGCTGATCGAGGAGTGGCGCAAAGATCAGCCACAGGATATCTTTCTGAGCCGGCAACTTGCCAGATTCTATCTACAGTCTGGTCG
>MFYY01000023.1:7045-8191 GCA_001787855.1 Candidatus Riflebacteria bacterium GWC2_50_8
GACTATCCGGATCGGTTAGATAAAGCTCAATGTTATAGCCGTCCTCTTCCCAATTCCAAACAATGGAGGTTTGGCCAACATACCAGGGTTTAGGATTGCCAAATTCTTTGGTTAGAGCCGGCAGATACAACTTGAACTCGCCGACTGGACACAAAATATAGGCGTCAATGTCCTTTTGACCGGAAATGCCAAGCGCGGAAGCGCCTATAAACTTTATCGGCCAAACTTCCGATATACTGCTTCTGACGCGGTCGATAATGGAATCCGTTATTTTCTCGACTGACGCTTTATCAAACGAATAAATATGGACAATTTGGTCTTTGGGAATACTGGCTAAGTATTTACGTTGGTCGTCGTTGAGCATAAAAGCAGCCGGCATTAAAAAGACATATTGAGAGACTTTATTTTGAGTGCCTTGGATATGCTGTAAAGTTTCTCAAAAGAGGGGTTAACTTCACCGCGCTCGATTTGGGCATAATAACTGACATTAATACCGGCGCTAGCAGCTACTTCAGCCTGCGTTAGCCTTATTTTCTCCCGGGCACGCTTTAGTTGCTCGCCTAGGGCTTCCCGTACTGTGGTGTGATTCTTTTCAGCCATAAATAAATGTTTAGTAATTATTATTTTATTAATATCAACTCAACCTTTAGTGGCCAAATTAGCCTATTTCGGCTTCTTTGTCGTGAAATTCACCTTTAACTATCCGGTCTTCAACCTTCAATCTAATTGTCTCACAGTTATTGATGTTATGTTCATGAAAATAACGGTCGAGAGCCACAACAAGGTAGTTTTCATGCCCGAAAGCGAGAATTTTAACGTTCTTTTCCAGACCCGATCCCCTGACCTTTTTGTCTGCCCACTTTACCAAGCGCATGAGATTTTGGAATTTACCTTCATATAATTCTTCCGCTGTTTTAATTTCGGGGAAGATTTCTTTAACCTCATGGGAATGGGCATGAAAGTTGGATCCCCATGACCCTCTGTCGTCACTACTTACGATTGCCCTGGCAGCATCCCATTTATCCTTGGTTTCTCGGTCAACAGCCCCCCAATTTGTATTTGACGGCATTCGCACAGGATTAAATAGGGAATCAATTAACGGATTCTTTGAGTTTATTGACAAGTTATCAATAACTCGGATTTCGC
>MFYY01000024.1:0-1096 GCA_001787855.1 Candidatus Riflebacteria bacterium GWC2_50_8
GCAATTTCAACGAGGCTCTGCGCAAGCTCAGGCAGGCCGAATCAGTAGTGCCGGATTCGCGACCGCTCCTTCTCCTTCTTGGCAACACTCAGCGCCGACTCGGTTTGCTCAGCGATGCCGAAAAGACCCTGCAGCATGCGGCCAACACCTTTCCCGAAGACAGCGAAGTTCTCAATAACCTCGGCAATGTTCTGCTCGACATGTGCCTTTACAAGGATGCTGAAGATATTTTCAGAACCGCGCTGCGCCTGTCACCAGAAAATCCGAGACTGCTTAATAACCTCGGCGCCATGCGCATGCAGACGAACAATCTTGATGATGCCGAGAGGCTGTTTCGCAAGGTTATCAAGTTGCAGCCAAATTGGTTGACCGTAACCAAAAACCTGCAAAATCTCAGAAGCCGCATCGAAGCTCTCGATACCGAGATCGAAAATCTCAGAACTGAGTTTCTGAATCACCCTGACTACCTCGATATCGGACTGGCCCTTGGCAAAGCGCTGTTTTTCAGAGGATACTTCTCAGAAGCGCGAACGACTTTGAAAAGTGTTCTGAAGAAAAACCCTGAACTGGTAGCAGCACATTTTTATAGTGCAACCATCTGTGAATTGACTGACGATACCGAAAAGGCCATCGAGCACTATCGCCAGATGGTATTGAAAACTGGCAAAGAAAGCACTGCGGAGTTCGGAAACTTTGAGTCACTGATGAAGCAGGAGTTCTTTGAAGAAGCGCTCAATGAGCTGAAAAAAGTCGCCATTCTTGAGCTTGACATGGCTGCCAGCCGAATAAATCTTGGCATCAGGTATTTCGAAGACTGCCAGTGGGATGACGCCCTGCGTCATTTTGAAGAAGCGACCCACATTAATGACACCTATCCCGATGCATACTACTGGGCAGCACTGGCTCTTTTACAGCTCAATGATGCAGCCAGAGCCAAAGAATTGCTCGAAAAAGCCCTCGAACTGAACCCTGATTACGCCGACGCACACTTTCAACTTGGCATGCTTTTGCGGTCCAAAGCTAAAAAGAAAGCCCGTACACATTTTAGTAAAGCCTTATCGTTGAATGTGCGGCCATCTTTTGCTAGAATAGCTCA
>MFYY01000024.1:1107-21004 GCA_001787855.1 Candidatus Riflebacteria bacterium GWC2_50_8
ACGAACAAAAGTAACAACCAGGGAAAAAAGATGGACCAGGCGACCTTTAAGAAGAGTTTTCCGGCTTTTCCTGTCGACAATGAGTCAATGGAAAAGCTTTGTCGCCTGCTTATAAACGATGGCATAATCAACCACGCTGTCTGGGAAGCCCTGTCAACCGCGCACACCGAGCCGATAGCCTTTGTTGAAGCTCTGGCGGCACTCGATGACATCAACGAAGAACTGCTTGCCATAAAAGAGGCCGAGATCCTCAACGTGCCTTTCATCAAGATCGACGAGATCGATATTCCTCAGGATGCATTCAAGCTAATCGATATAAAGTTCATCAAAGAGCGCCGCATAATTCCGATCAGAATTAATGGCGCCGAGCTTATTGTCGGCACAGTAGAACCCGGCAACACCAGCCTGCTGGTCGGAACAAATGCGACACTGGCTTTGCGACCCGCCAAGGTTCTCAGCGATGCGCTCGACAACAAAATCGCCCAGAAAAGCGGCGACAAGAGCGGCAAACAGGCCAAGGGCCCGAAAAAGCGACTTGGCGACATTCTTGTTGAATCGAAGTATTGCACCGAGCAGCAGATGAATGACGCAATCCTGGGCGCCAAAAAAGATAAACTCCGCCTTGGCGCCTACCTGGTTAAAGCTGGCATTCTTACTAACAAACAGCTCTCGATCGGGCTCTCCAAACAGTTTAACATCCCATTTGTCGATCTCGACGAAAGTCTGGTCGACCCGGTGCTCGCCACACTGCTGCCCAAGAAGCTCTGTCATGAGCATATTCTGTGCCCGGTTAAACGCGAAAACAACAAACTGGTTCTGGCAATGACCGACCCGACCGACATCATTACCATAGACCACGTAGAAATGATGACAGGCATGCGTGTTTCGCCGGTGGTCAGTTCAGAACTCTCCATTTTAGCGGCACTTGGCAACCTGTATGGTGAAAACATCGACGCGCTGGCTGACAATATTGGCAGCAGTGGCGGTGGCAGCAGCGACGAAGAGCTTGACATGGGCGAAAACGATGCACCGATTATCAAGCTGGTTAACCTTATACTCACTCAGGCTGTAAACATGAACGTCTCCGACATTCATGTCGAAGTTTACGAACACGAGCTGCGCATAAGATTTCGACTTGATGGCGTAATGAAGCTGTTCATGACACCGGCGCGCGCAGCGCATGCCGGCGTGGTAAGCCGCATCAAGGTAATGGCCAACCTTGACATCGCCGAAACCCGACGCCCACAAGATGGCCGCATCAAGCTCAACATGCAGAACCGCAAGATCGACCTGCGCGTATCGTGCATTCCCTGCATCTGGGGCGAAAAAATTGTCATGCGTATCTGCGACCAGGGCAACCTCAAGGTTGATCTCGGCGATCTTGGCTTCGAGCCTTTTGTACTCGAAAAATACATGGAAGGCGTCAGGTGCTCGAACGGCATCGTTCTGGTCACCGGTCCTACCGGCTCAGGTAAGACGACAACACTTTATTCATCGCTGTTTCTGCTCAACAATCCTTCGATCAACATCATGACTGCCGAAGACCCGGTTGAATACAACCTTATGGGCATCAACCAGGTTCAGTGCCACCCCGACATCGGACTTGATTTTTCGGCAGCGCTGCGTTCCTTCCTGCGCCAGGATCCAAACGTAATCATGCTTGGCGAAATTCGTGACTTCGAAACCGCGTCTGTTGCGATCAAAGCCGCCATGACCGGGCACCTTGTTATCTCGACACTGCACACCAACGATGCGCCGTCAACTGTTGCGCGTCTGCTCAATATGGGTATTGAGCCATTCAGCCTGGCAACCTCTCTGCGCATCGTTCAGGCACAGCGCCTGGTCAAGAAAGTCTGCAAGACCTGCGGACAGGACTACAAAGCCGACAAAGATCTGCTGCTGTCACTCGGCATAGATGAGCGCATGCTCAAAAAGCTGCACCTCGACGACAAATATAATATCGACAACATTACCTTCAAACGCGGAGCTGGCTGCCCAGACTGCGACAACTCAGGTTTGAAGGGGCGACAGGGTATTTACGAGGTTCTCACCCTGACCCAGAAATTCAGAGAACTTATCGAAAACCGGGGTAACACCGAAGAAATGCGGCGGCAGGCATTGCAGGACGGCATGCTGTCGCTGCGCGAATCCGCTATTTACAAAGCAATTACCGGGGTTACCACCGTTGCCGAAGTCTTTAACACTACAATTGATGCTGGCGGCGATGAACAAGAGGACAAGAGCAAGCCCAAAATGGCCGAAGAGTCCTCACCTGTCATCAGTATTCCGAAAACAGCAGCTGCCATACAGGTTGCTGACGGTGGCTCAATCGGCAATTTGACCCGCGAACTTCATGAATTCACCAGCATGCTCGCCAGAGTATCCGGCGTCACTGATACCCCTGCCGCCGTAACGGCGACCATAAGTAAAGAGTTACTCAAACACCATATTTCCGCACCACTCGAGCAGATCAGGGCACAGGCTGGCAAAACCGATCAGTCTGACAAGGTTCTGCCGCTGATACAGGCCCAGGGCCAGAAGATGGACTACAACATCAAGAATCTTATCACGCATTTTGCTGATATTAAGCCAAAACTGGCAAAGATGCAGCTGAACCAGCTCATCGAAAAAGAGATTTTTGCAGCGCTTAAAAATCATGTGGTCACTGCCCGGCTTATTTCCGGCATCAAAGAAATCGGCAAGAATCTGAAAGTTTCTAAAAGCCTGCCAGCAGACCTGCCGCAGGTGCAAATTGATCCCGAATCATTTGCCACTATTGCCGCCAACATTTTTATTAACGCCCTCATCGGTCTCGGCACCAAAGGCGGCGAAATAAAGGTAGTAACCCGGCTCAAACCCAAAACGACCGACCGTGTTGAATTCATAATTTTTGACAGCGGCAAAGGCATTCCGGTTGAACGACAAAGTCTCCTGTTCACACCTTTCTCATCACCCGACAAAAGCTCTCTTGGTCTGGGCCTGGCCGTCGCCAGAAAGCTGGTAACGTTATGCCACGGCGATATCAGCGTAAAAAGCACGCCCGACACCAGCACTCTGGTTACCGTCGAACTGCCGGCGGCAACCTGACCTTTACCAGCCCGCAGAAGCAGGCTGATCTCTACGCTTAAGAGGCATCTGATGAAAAAAACACCTGCGTATCTTCTTGCAATCGCTTTTCTTCTGTTCCATCCCATGATTACCTGTGCCAACGAGATTATCGTAGCAAATTTATCTGACAAATTCGGCCAGATCAGCCACCGCGATCTCGAAAGTTCTCACGAATTCGTATTTTCAGGTGAATTTGCCGATATCGAGCATGCACTTAACATTGCCAATTCAAACGATCTGTTCGTTCAGTTCGTTTCGGTCAGCGCAAGAGACGACGGTAAGGCCGCAATCAAAATCAAGGTCAGTCCGGCAAGAAACGAAGCCAGTCGTAAATTCACCACCTTCTGCAATGTTATTAAACCAGGCATGGTTTCCTGGAAAAAAGGCGAAGTGCCGCAGAATATGGCAGTGGTAACCACTATCGAAACCGATTTTGGCAATTCCATCTCGCTGCAGGGGCTTACGCTGAAAAGCAGTCTGATATTTTCGCACCTTTTTCCGATGATTGAACGAACCGGCGAGCTGAGAGACCCGTTTTTTTCACGCGGAACCTATTCTGACACCAGTTCGGGCCGAGTAATGGATTTTACCGTACTCTGCCAGTGGTAATTCTTCATTCATGACTGAAACAGTCCGCATACAGAAACTGTTGGCCGGCTGGGGTGTAGCTTCGCGGCGTGCCATCGAGAAAATGATCGAAGAAGGCCGCATTGAAGTCAATGGTGAAACACTTACAGAGCAGGGTCATTTTGTTGACCCGGATAATCCGCCAGTCATAACGGTTAACGGCAGGCAGATACATAAGCCGACGCAGCACGCTCACTCAATCTATATTTTCTATAAACCGGTCGACGTGGTAACAACGCTGCATGATGAACGCGGCCGTAAAACCATTCGCGATTTTCTGCCGGCAGACAGGCGTCTCTACCCAATTGGCCGACTTGACCGTGATTCAACCGGATTACTGCTGATCACCGACCATGGTGAGCTTACCAACCGCCTGCTGCACCCTTCTTACAAGGTCGAAAAAGAATACATTGTCAGTCTGTGCGATTCTGCGCTGACCGCTGCCGAATGCAGCCAGTTTCGCGCGGGCGTCGAACTCGACGACGGCAGAACCGCACCCTGTGAGCTTCGCCAGCTCAAAGAGCCATCCACCTATTCAGTAATTATCAGAGAAGGCAAGAAACGTCAGATCAGGCGCATGTTCGCCAGCTTCGGACGTCAGGTTAAAAGCCTGCACCGAATTCGCTTCGGCCCATTGCATCTCGGAGATCTTCGCCCGGGCGAAATCAGACTGCTTTCAGATAAAGAAAAATCAGCCCTGCTCAAAGCGGCAGGGCTGAATGATTAATGGTTTCAGTTAGGCTCTGAAATCTTTATTCTGCGAGCAGTTTGCCTCTGATTCTTTTCAGGTGCAAAGCAACCTTTGCTGCGTCCATACCACCAGCCTGCAGCTGCAGCCATTCCGAAGCCGCCTGTGCCAGCAGACCACTCTTTTCGAGGCGCCAGGCCAGGGCAATCGACGGCCGACTGTCTCTTTCGACATGCATTGTAACGGTACGACGGCCCTTGTCACCCTTGAGCAGCAGTTCAAAGTCTTTATCCATAACCTGAGCGACAAAACGAATATTTACCCAGCCCTCATGGTCAGTGATGACTTTAATAGTGTAGCTTGCAACACTAAGTTGTTCGTTGGCTGAGCGGACTTCTGCCAGCATTTCTTCAGGAAGGGCAAAGCCAGTCTCGATAATACTCGACTTGTCCTTCTTTTTTGCATCTGTTTCGACAGCAGAGGCGGCCAGCGATGTTTGCGGCGCTAAGCCAGATGCACCGGCAGCAGCATCTGATGACTCTTCGAGCTTTGCGGCCTCTGGTTGCGGCGAAACAGGCAGCATCTCCTGATCATCAGATTTTAACTCGCCCTGAATTGTTTCACGTTCGACATTGCTGTCAAAAGAATCACCGTCAGGAATCTTCGGCTGAATGCCCTTATTAACGGTGCGAGAAAGCATTTTTTTGTATGCCTCCTGAGTGGCAATGGCTTCCTGATTAGCAATGGTTTCGCGATGTTCCTGGTCTGCTACAACAGCACCGACCTGATTCTGCATGGCGCCGTCGAGGTTGATGTCAGTTGATACCAGCTGCATGGGAGTCGAAGCTATTGCTTCGCCTTCGACGCCTTCTTCAGTTACGCGGGCAAAAGCACCGGCGCCCAGCGTGTATTCAACGTTGCCGGCAAGGTGAATCAGGGTTAAAGACGATTTTTCGCCAGTTTTGATGTCGGCGCCTGCTGGCAGCATTTCGGCAAGTTCTACCTGCCATTCGTGGCGGCCTCTTTCGCCATCAGCATTTTCATCGCCATCAGGAACCGGCTCCAGCCAGCTCGCCGTGACTTCTCCGCTGATATCAGTTACCAGGGCAACTTCTCCGGCATAGAGCAGACTGCCGGTCAGACACATCACAAAAACCAGTTTAAGTATCTTTTTGACCATCTTTTTTCTCCTGATCGAAAAGCGAATACAATTCAATTTCGGCGGCCTTGCCGCGTAGAGAGCGCCGGCCAAGGAAGCGCCAGTTCACCTGCTGACGTACCAGCGCGGTCAATTGTCCACTGACTATTATAGAGGTTTCGAACTCTTTATTCAATGACTCCATTCGCGAGCAGGTGTTAACGGTGTCGCCAATGACCGTAAACTCAGTCTTTCGTCGCGAACCGATATTGCCGAACACTGAATCACCAACATGCAGCGCGATTCCGACCTTAAGGTTAACTCCGTGGCTGATCTGCCTGAATTCAGGCGTTCGTGAATAGTTATCGATCTCACGGGCGGCATTCAATGCCTTGTCTGCATAATCAGCATCTTCGACCGGGGCATTAAAAAACGCCAGCAGCCCATCACCGAGAAATTTGTCAACGACACCGCCATGCCGCATGACAATCTCAGTAATCACCGTAAAATAGGCATTGAGAAACCTGACTACTTCATGCGCATCGCGGTTTTCGCTGAAGGTGGTAAACCCTCTGATATCAGCAATCATGATACAGAGACGCCGCCTTTTCCCCGTCATGAAATCGCGGTCATCAGAAGCCAGCACCTGATGCAGAACCGAATCACTGACATAGCGGCTGAAAATCTGGCGAACACGGCGGCGATCTACATATATTGAACGGTAAGCAATCAAACTGGTGGTGATTACAAACATAGCCAGAAGCATAAGAGGCCTGACCGCCGGCAGATAGAATGCATCAAATCCGTTCACCGAAAAAGCGGTCCAGAACGCCGCACAAAGAAGACCCACAAAAGCCGCGGCCACCCGAAAACGCATCGAGAAGAGCAGAAGCAACAGAAGGATCACGGCAATCACCAGAATTTCATGACTGCGCTCTACCCGCGCGATAAAACGATGATTGAGCAGATTGTCGACTACCGTGGCATGAATCTCAACACCCGGCATAAAGCCAAAAGGCGTGGCTTTAAAATCTGTGATTCCGGTAAAGCCGACCATAACAGTTCGGCCGGCGAGTTTTTCAGCGAGCATTTCGCCGGCCCGGAAGCTTTCGATAACTCTTTTCAATGACAGCACGACAAAACTGTTACGGGGGCCGCGAAAATTTATCTGCTGAAAAGGATTTTCAGGCAGTCTGGCAGAAGCGGAAGCAAAAGTGCTGGCCGCGACGACTGAAACAGCGTTTACCCGTTCGCCGTCGGCAGTATTGCTGTAAAGTTCTATACTTCTGGTAACCCCGTCACGCGCAGTGGCGATGTTGTAATAACCGGTGTTCTCGCGGCGGGCGATATGCAGAAGAGATGGGTCAGAAAATACCGGCTGCTTGTGTTCCCAGGCAAAACCAAGCACCAGGCGGGTTCCAGACTTTACCAGTTCGAGCAGCGCAGCGCGAAAAGGCTTGTCAAAACCAATGGCACGCAGCAGGCGCGGCGAAACTTCTTCAGCAAGTTCAGCGGCAACCGCGCGGATATGATCGCGCAAAACCACTTCTGAAGTTGGCGAAAAAATCAGGTCAAACAGCAATACTGAAGCAGATGCCTGGGCGACGCCGCGCGCCAGTTCGGCATACAGCGGCCCCCACGCAAACATCGGCCGAGCAGCCCAGTTCATGGTTTCCTGGTCAATACCGATGATTGCGATTCGCGAATCGGCGGCAACCGGGCCGCGACGTTGAAAAAGAGTGTCGAGCCAACGGTTTTCGGCATCTTCAACCAGTTTCGGATTGCCGA
Organism: Candidatus Riflebacteria bacterium GWC2_50_8; assembly: GCA_001787855.1. Taxonomy (GTDB): domain Bacteria; phylum Muiribacteriota; class Ozemobacteria; order Ozemobacterales; family Ozemobacteraceae; genus Rifleibacterium. Next base: position 8,457 of record MFYY01000024.1, read on the forward strand.
TATAAAGCGCCAGACCCAGCACAACGCAGCACACCCAGCTCAGCCAGCCAAATCTCATAATAGCCCTCAGTCCACACAGTTTTTTGCAGTCTACCGCAATCATCTCCAGTAAACAAGCTTATGTCAGACGATTATACGATTACGAGCACGAGCAAGAGAACGAGCACAAAGAGGGATGGACAGAAATATTTTAAAAATTCGGCTGACAATTGCGCTGCCTGAATGTAAAATTACTGCTATCTGAACGCAAGTAAAAGATACAGTCAAAGCATAAAGTCGAAGGCAAAGGCAAGGAGGGAAGGCATGACTTCTCTACGTATCGAACACCACCCGGTGTTAAACTTTCCTGAACGTAAAATTGTCAATTTTTATTTCGAAGGCAAGCAGTATCAGGGCTACGAAGGCGAACCAGTAGCTGCTGCCCTGCATGCAGCCGGCATCAGAACGCTGCGCCGCAGCCCACAGAAAGATCGGGCACGCGGTTTCTTCTGCGCTATCGGCCGCTGTTCCAGTTGTATAATGGAAATCGATGGCCAGATCAATACCATGACCTGCATCACCCCACTTGCAGAAGGCATGCATGTGAAAATGCAGAAAGGGCACGGGCACATCGAACCATGAGCAGAAATACCGAAGTTTTTGTAATCGGCGGCGGGCCGGCCGGACTTTCAGCGGCCCACGTGGCAGCAAAATTAGGTGCCACAACACTTCTCGTCGATGACAGCGCGCGCGTCGGCGGACAGCTGATCAAGCAGACTCACCGATTTTTCGGCAGCAGCAACCGTGATGCCGGCATCCGCGGTATTACCATTGCAGACAAGCTGCAACAGGATGTCAAAGAAGTTTCCGACCGGCTGACAGTCCTCGAAAACACTGCAGCAGTCGGCTTTTACCATAACAAGGAAGCTGGAATTCTCTCGCAAAAGGCCTATGAGCGGGTAACTTATCAGACCGCCATTGTCTGCACCGGAGCAACCGAGAACAGTCTGACCTTCGAAAACAACGACCTGCCGGGCATTTATGGCGCCGGCGGCGTACAGACACTGATGAACGTTCACGGCATCAAACCCGGCCAGAAGATCCTGATGATCGGCAGCGGCAATATTGGCCTTATTGTCAGCTACCAGCTGATTCAGGCCGGCGTAGAAGTTGTCGGCCTTGTCGAAGGCATGCCAACTATCGGCGGCTACCTCGTTCATGCCAGTAAAATAAGGCGTCTTGGTGTGCCGATTTACACTTCGCACACCATTCTTAAAGCTCTGGGAACCGAGGGCGTTGAAGGCGCCATACTCAGCCGCGTTGACGAAAAATTTCAGCCGGTACCCAATACCGAACTCGAAATCAAATGCGACTGCATCTGTCTAGCCGTCGGTCTGACCCCGCTGATCGACCTTTTTCAGCAGGCACAGTGCCGAATGGTTCACGTCGGAGAGCTTGGCGGGCTCGTGCCGCTGCATGATTCTTCGATGCGCACCACCAACCCTGAAATTTTTGTCGCCGGCGATGCCTCGGGCATCGAAGAGGCTACCACCGCCATACTCGCCGGCAGAATCGCCGGAGCGCGAGCTTACGAAGCTACACACGGCAAATCGGCACAGGCCGAAGCCATTGTCGCTGAAGCCAGAGAAGAACTGCGTACGCTCAGATCCGGTTCTACCGGCGAAAGAATTCGCTGGGGCCGCGAACGCGTGCTCAAGGAGGTCGGAGAATGCTGAAAAACGACGGAATAATCAGTCCAGAAGAACTTGCTCCAGTAATTCCGCCACCGGCGCGCCTCGCAAAAGGGCCGGTAGCCATTATTGAATGTCTGCAGGATATTCCCTGCGATCCATGCGTATCTGCCTGCCCGGTTAAGGCCATCAAAATGAAAGAAGGCATTACCGACAAGCCGGCACTCGAATTCGACACCTGCACCGGCTGTGGTCTCTGCATACCTAAATGCCCCGGCCTGGCAATCTTTGTCATCAACATGAAACACACTCCCGGCATGGCTACTGTTTCGATGAGCCACGAACTGCTGCCCGTTCCAGAAAAAGGGCAGGAAGTGACCGCGCTCGACCGCACCGGCAAGGATGTCGGCAAGGTAAAGGTAGTGCGCGTCGTCAATCCACCGGGCTATGATCGCACGGCTGTAGTTACCATCGAAGTGCCCGCCGATCAGGTCAACAACATTCGCGCTATCAGAGCCTAAGGGAGAGTCACCATGAAAATCATCTGCAGATGTCAGGATGTCAGCGAAGACGAAATTATTGCCGCCATCAGACAGGGCGCAACCACAATTGACGAAATCAGACGACTGGTCAGAGCCGGCATGGGTTCATGCCAGGGCCGCACCTGCCGCCGACTTGTTGCACAAATCATCAGCCGCGAGCTTAAAACGCCACCGGCCGAAATATATCCACCTACTTTCCGACCGCCTAACCGCCCGGTTTCATTTGAACTGATCATGGCCGAACGCGAGCGTCAGGAAACCGAAGATGGAGATAAAAAATGAACACAGCATTTGACGCAGTAATCATCGGTGGCGGTATTCTTGGCATCGCCACGGCATATGAACTGGCCCGCGCCGGCATGAAAAAAGTATGCGTTCTCGAACGTCATTACCTGGCCAGCGGCTCAACCGGCCGCTGTGGCGGCGGCTTCAGACAGCAGTGGAGCACCGAAGCCAACACGCTCCTGGCCATGGATTCAGTAAAACGTCTTGAAGGACTCGAAGAAGAACTCGGCTATCACACCGAATTCTTTCAGGGCGGCTACCTGATTCTCGCGCATACGCCAGAAGAAGAACAGCAGTTCGCGAAGAACGTCGAAATGCAACGCCGGCTCGGCCTCGACGTCAACATTGTTGATGCCGATGAAGCCCTCAAAATAGTGCCATTTCTCAACAAAGAAATGATCAGAAAAGCGACCTGGTGCCCAAAAGACGGGCATATCAACCCGTTTCTACTGACCCAGGGTTACGCTAATGCCGCCCGCCGCCTTGGCGTACAGATTCATCTGTGGACCAATGTTGTCGGCATAATGAAAAAGAGCGATACATTTTTTGTCATGACCGAAGCCGGCAACACATACCAGACACCACTGCTGTTCAACTGCGCCGGCGGCTTTTCGCGCAGTATCGGCGCCATGCTTAACGTAGAAATTCCAGTAGATCCGTATCGCCACGAAATCCTGGTAACCGAACCGGTCGAACGTCTCTGGAACCCAATGGTAATCAGCTTCAGCGTTGGCCTGTATGCGCGCCAGGAAATGAGCGGCGGCGTGGTCATGGGCATGGGCGACCCCAACGAGCCGGTTGGCACCTTTGTCGGCAGCTCAATGCATTTCATGTATGAGATGGCACAGCGCTTCACCAGGCTTTTCCCAAAACTTGACAAGCTCAGAATCGTCAGACAATGGGCCGGGCTTTACGAAATGACCGCTGATGCCCAGCCAATTCTCGGACCGGTCGATGAGGTCGATAACTTCATACAGGCCAGCGGTTTCTCAGGTCACGGTCTGATGCTGGCACCAGCTGTCAGCCAGATTCTCGCCGACATGGTCATCAACAAAAAGAAAAGTGAAGTAGTCGACAGCCTCAATGTTAAACGCCTTTACAACCTGAAAAATGTGAACAAGGAAAAGTCGGTAGTTTAACTGCGCCGGTACATTGACGGATTAGCTTAAAATGCTTAAAATTAACAAATAATCTTAATAAGGAGACTCTAAACTGTGAGAATAATTCACAATAGAACACTTTCACTGGCTCTGGCAACCTGCGTGCTTTTGTCCAGCAGCGTTTTTGCACGACAACCAGTCACCACCATATCTAACGATGCCAACCCGCTCGGCGATAAGCCCATTGTCATGATGGAACCAGTCACCACAGGAAAAGGCAATATTATCGGCAATTTCCTCGGCAAAGTTCTCAATCTGCCGAAAACGGTAAAACTGGATGATGCCGGCTTTCTTCTTTTCGGCCTCTCGGCTGACGCGATGCAGGTAACTCCTGCCGACAGCAAGAGTTTCCACGTGCAGAAAGTTCTGCCTTATCTCACCGACAGCAAAGAAATGAAAGACGTTCTCAAGCTGCGCCGCACTGCCCGCCAGATTCGCTACCAGGCCCTTAAAGACACTGTTAACAAAGCATCGGGTATAAGCGCCGAGCAGAAAGCCGGCATAAACAACTTTATGTCGCAGTCAGTCGGCTCACCGGTTATCGTTATGGGCAAATCACCGCTTCCCAGTTTCATGCCGTCGCCAGGCCCCTGCATGATTCCGATGGGCGGCGAAATGGTTGAAAACAAAACCAGCAAAAGACTCGGCATCGAAACTTCGATGATCTGCATTCTTGATATCGGCGAAGGCGGCGAAGTAATTTTCTCAGTCGAAAATGCCATGCAGAATGACACTCTTGACCTCGTAATAGCTCACGAAACAGCTCATGCAATGCAGTTTGACATGTATGGCAAACTCTTTCAGAAGATTCAGCGCACCAGCTCAAACGGTCACGATGCTCCGATCATCACTGACCTTGGTCTGGCTTATGTCGAGGGCTGGGCCGAAGCATTTGAAGCCGTTTATGGTCCTGCTAACCCCAAACTTGCTGAAAAAGACCGAAAGAAATACAACATCTCTGAATTCCTCTATAGCCGCCAGGACCCGATACGCCGCGACCGCTACGTCTGGGCAACCACAACCGGTAAAAAGACCGGCGTTCTTAAAAATGGCCTGCAGCTCATGTCTACCGAAGGCGTTATCGCCGGTCATATCTATGATATTCTCACCAGCCGCGCTATCACAGCGCCATTCGAAAAAATAGTTCAGACCATGCTGACCTCACCAATGAACTTCATCGAATTCATCAACAACTACGTCAAGCTGTTTCCCGAAGACAAGCGCGTGGTTTACCGCATTATCCTCGAAAACTCTCACTATGTAACCATGGATGCGCAGGCTGCCCAGGCTTACAAGAACTATTACGAAAACAAAGTCGGTTACACTCAGAAAAAAGTCAGCAAACAGGATTTCGATAAGATCAAGACTGAATACAAATCTTATACTGAAGCCCTGTTTGGTAAAGCCATGAAAAGCGACGACATCTTCGCCAACGTTGGCCCGCAGATGTGGTTTGCCGGCAAGATCAACCTGAGCGCTCTCAAACGCGAACCTACAGAAGCTAAAAAGTTTATGGCCAAAGCCTTCGGCAAAAAAGACAAGTTCTATGAATTCAGACTTGACCTGAATACCGCTAGCGCAGACATGTTCAGAATGATCGGTTTTGCAGAAGCAGATGCTGCAAAACTGGTCGAAGCCCGTGACAAAACCGGCTTTTTCAAAAGCGGCAACCCGGTTAACATCATCAAGCAGGTGGTTGGCGACGAAAGATTCGGCAAATACAATTCCGTGCTTAATCTTACTCCTTATGACCACAGCAAGGCTGATGCTATTGCCCAGTATAAAGAGCAGTCTCTCGCTCTCTGGCCAGAAGACATCGCTAAACTGGCGAACTAACGACTTAACAACAAAGAGCCGCCCGTTTATCGGGCGGCTCTTTTATTTTGCCTTGCTTGTTGCTGGCGTCAGCGGCGGTTCTGCCAGCCGTTTTCCCACCAGGTGCGAGAATTGGCACGACAGAGAACTACTGGCTTGCTCTGCGGCTTTACCGATACCGCGAGAGCACCGATGATGCGTGGAACTGAAGTTTCAGGCTGCGCTTTGGCATGACGACGACTGAGATAGAATTCAGAAAACAATGAATGTTTAAGCATCAGTTACTCCTCATACCCGGTCGTGGACCTCGTCTGGCACGACAGAGATCTTCGAGTTCCGACTCAAGCTGCCTGAGTTTGCGATCGATGGCGTTAAGCCGGTCGATTTCCTCGCGGCACTTTTCTGAAATTTCTTCTTCAACAATCTTTTCTTCGCGTTTAAGCGCTTCAATAGAATTCTGTATAAGTTTCAGCCGCAGCTTTTCTTCATTGTTCAGCTGCAGGTCGACATCTGGTTCACGCGTCTTGAACAAAGGGACGAGCACACCCATATTCACCCTCCGTTATGCTAATTGTCAGCCGCTTTGATCAGCGACCTCTATTCTATCGGCAAACATCGCCAAATAACTTAGAGCGAATGCAGGTGCGCGATATGCCATCATCTGCTGACTCGCGGCCAAATATCGGCTCAAATCCGGCTTGCGTTGGCAGACAGATTGGGTTAAATTCTTTCCTATACAGAGAATTGAAAGGAAGTAAACATGTCACTCAAGTCAAAGCATCTTCGCCTCTGGGTTATTCTTCTTCTGGTAATTGCAACCGTCGCATCGGCTCAATCAGCCACTGATGCGAAACCTAAAAATATAATTCTGATGATCGGTGATGGAATGGGCGTTGCGCATGTTACTGCTGCAAAGCTGGTTTACGGGTCACTTAACATGGAGCGCTTCAAAATCATGGGAATGCACATAAGCGGCTCCGCCAACAGTTACATCACTGACTCGGCAGCGGCAGGCACCGCTCTGGCAACAGGTTATAAGACCAACAACGATGTAGTTGGCCTCGACCCAGATGGCAAGCCGCTCAAAAACATCATGGAATATGCTAAAGAAGCCGGCAAACGCACCGGCATAGCCGTGACCTCTATTCTGTTCCACGCCACTCCGGCAGCTTTCTCGTCTCACCACAAGGCCCGCTACGAGTATGACGACATCACTGCCAAACAGGTCGAATTCGGCCTCGACATCATGATTGGCGGCGGCCTTGATAATTACTACCCAAAATCGTTTCCCGGCAGCCGGCGCAGAGATGAGAGACATCTGATGAACGAATTGCGCGACAAGATGTCTGTTGTCACCACTTACAAAGCACTTTCTCAGTTAAAGAGAGCTAGAAATCTGGCTGCCATTCTCGATGGCGGACATCTGCCCCATCCTGCAAAACGTGATTACACACTGGGCAACCTTACCGACAAAGCAATCGAACTGCTGAATGTCAAAGACCAGGGCTTTGTGCTGATGGTCGAAGGCTCACAGATTGACCATGCCGGGCATGACAACGACATGGACCGCATTCTCGCTGAAACACTCGACTTTGACACCGCAGTTAAAAGCGCGCTCGACTTTGCCGAAAAAGATGGCAACACACTCGTAGTTGTAACTGCCGACCACGAAACCGGCGGCCTTACCTTTCCGATGGGCTCAATGGAAAATGGTAAAATAGTTAAAGCATCTTTCTCATCTGACAACCACACAGCGGCCATGGTTCCAGTGTTTGCTTTCGGGCCCGGCGCTGAAAATTTTGGCGGCATGTATGACATTACCCATGTCGGCAAAACTCTTATTGAGCTGGTAAAAAGCGATGAACAGCCCTGAAACCAAGGCAAAAACCCTTAAACTGTCGACGCTGCTGGTAATTATTGCAGCTCTGCTCCTTATGCTCGCCGGGTTCAGAAACGGCGAGCATCGCAGTTACTTTCAAAAAGCCGTCATGGTGTGTACACAATGCATCGGACTGGGTTAAATATCAGGCTCTGGGTGCAGGCAATTGCCACCCTGCTCACCAACGCCTACCTCAAGGGTTTCAAGACTGGCACGCTATATACCGGGCCAATGAAGCATGTCTGCGTGCCGACTCTCAACTGCTACAGTTGCCCGGCCGCCATGTATTCGTGCCCGATCGGAGCGTTGCAGGTAACTATTGCCGGCGCCGGTGGGCTCGACATTACCGCAACCCAGGGGCTTTGGGCGAGGCTGGTGGCCATTTCTACTTCGCTGCCAATGCTGACCATTGGCTTTCTTATGCTGGTCGGTGGCATTGTCGGACGGGCAGCCTGCGGTTGGATCTGCCCGTTTGGCTGGTTTCAGGAACTGCTGAATAAAATTCCGTCGCCTAAATTCAATGGTCCGGTGTTTTTCAAATACGCCAAGTATATTATTCTGATCGTCTTCGTCTTTCTGCTGCCGGCATTCTGGCTTGACGAATTCGATGGCGGCGAACCTTCTTTCTGTAAGTATATCTGTCCCGCCGGAACCCTCGAAGGCGGCCTGCCGATAGCCTTGCTGCAACCAGAAATCCGCAGCCAGCTCGGCTGGCTGTTCACATGGAAAACCTCATTGCTGGCGCTGATTCTCGTTTTATCGGTCTTTTTCAGGCGCCCGTTCTGCCGTTGGCTCTGCCCGCTCGGCGCCTTTTATGGACCGCTTAACCGGGTCAGCCTGTATAAGCTGAAAATCGACGAGAAAGCCTGCATAAATTGCGGCGCCTGCTCAAAGAAATGCCCGGTCAGCCTCGATGTACCGCGCGAACTCGATAACGCCGAATGCCTGCGCTGCCTGGAATGTCAGGGCGCCTGTCCGATAAACATCATCAGCGTTTCCGGCCCGGGAGTTAAAACAGCGATGCTGAGCCTTGAACAAACCGAAAAAATCGACGAACAGACCGACTGATCTGCTTCAACAGCCGGCTTGTCATTGCGACTGCGAGGCATAGCCGAAGCAGGAAACAATCTCATAGACAGAAGGATTAGCTCAAATCCGGCTTTCTTTGCGTCTTTGCGGCTTTGTGCGAGGCTTTTCTTTGTGCGAGGTTCTGTTCTTACTCAGCGCATGATGAAGGTGTCGAACCAGATGCTGGCGCCGGCCGGCATGGCGGCGACAACCCTTACCCGCAGGCTTTTGGCGGCAGCTGCTTCGTCACCCTGCGGTTCGAACTTGAAGGCAAAAGAATTCGCCAGCCAATTGCCGGCAACAGCTTCAAACTCAATCTGAGCCAATCTGCGCGCCAGAACAGCACCCTTTTCGTCGAGCATCTCAGCTACTACCAGGCCTTTCTGCGGACGATCACCCTGGTAATAGAAAGAACAGGTCAGGCTCTGACCAGCTTTAAGTCCGGCAACCGGAAGCGGCGCAAAGGCAAAACCTGATTCACCACTGGCAGCGCCCTGAAGCAGCAAAGAGGAATAGCCGGTATTAGCCTTTGTCGGGTCAACGCTGATCTGTCCGGCAACAGGCTGGATGGCTTCCGGTAGATTGCCGCTGGTGCGCCGCTCAAAGTCACCGCCGACCAGCATATTGACCGGTTCAACCGCCTGAGTCTGACGCATGCGAAAATCATCGAACCAGACACGACCCTGCGAAATAGGCCCGGTCTGCAAAACCAGACGCATATAAACATTGCCGGCGGCAAACAGGCGGTGTTCTGTGCTATTAACCAGCCTTGCTTCGATTCTGGTCCAGGCGGCAGGAAGTGGCGACGATTCTCGCACTGCCCACAACCGGTTGCGCAGGCGTTTATTGGCATCATAAATTTCGACGCCCACCGCCGCGTTCTGCTGACCGTTTTCTGAACAAGCCCAGCCAGTTATCGTCAAATCAGAACTTTCAGAGACTGCGATAAAATCAGAAAGCACACGAACTGAAGCCATTCTCTGCTCGGCCAGCAACTCCAGCGAACGTCGACCGGTTACCGCCTGCTGTTCGTTTAAACCAGCCTTGCCGGACGCAATTTCCCAACCTGGGAGATGGCCGGTAGCTGCCGGGTCGCTTTCAAAACTCGGGTTGGTCAGCAGATTCACCTGGTCGGCTGATAAGATCAATCTGGTGTTGTTGAACACAGTCTGCTCAACAACATTCATCTTTTTAAGATTGTTGCGAGCGTTCTCGATACGCTGACTGGAAGGCGGGTGCGTGCTCAGATACTGAGCAAGCCCCTTAGTGTCGCCATGCTTTTTCAGAAACTTTTCCCACAGTGATACCTGGGCTGCCGGGTTAAAGCCGGCGGCCGCCATTTTAAACTGGCCGAGGTCATCAGCCTCGTCTTCCTGCTGCCGCGAAAACTGCATCAGGGTGAGATAACCGATCAGATTGCCCCAGGTCGCGCGATCCTTCTTATTCTTCACTGCCGCATTAAGCACTGCTACGGCAGCGGTCGACGCGCGAAAGTTCTTGAGCGAATGCCGGCGCTCAGCGTGCGCCAGTTCATGCGAAATTACCGCCGCCAGTTCGTCATCTGAACCAACCATATCGATCAGGCCGGTATGCACATAAACGTGGCCGCCCGGTATGACAAAAGCGTTGGCGGTGCTGTCGTGAATAACACGCACGTCGAAACTCATGCCGCGGTTGTTGAACTGCGGTTTGAGACGCTCGAAAATGCCAGACACGTAAGATCTGATCTTCGGATCCTTTTCTTCTTTGTGCATCAAGCCCATCCACATCTGCAGCTCTTTGCCAAAGCGCTTTTCAGCGCCGACATCACCGACCAGCCAGAGCGTCATGTTGATTTCCTGATATTTCTGGTAAACCTTGAAAATATCTTGAAGTACGTTCTTCGCCTCGCCGCGAGCAACGAACATAAGCATGAACAAAACAATAAGCGTGTATGTATATTTTTTCATTACAGTAACTCCCGTAACAAGTCGTTATCTGATTTAATTATCACCTATCAGCAAGGTCAAAGTCAAAGCCCCAAAGTTTGAGAGCTCAAGAGTTATCCACAGATTAAAGGATTACCGCAGATTATTCAGGAGCTATTTATATGTATATTTTGCAGTTATCCGAAAACCTTCTGCGCGAATCACCCACATCCTGTGGGCGACTGCGGAAAAATGTATGGAAGAGTAAAGCGAAAGCCCCATAAAACTCTCTTCGGTAATCATCTGGATTTTTACTTTAGCTAACCCTGCAATGCTGCTATAATAAACATGAGAGAACCCGGTCAGGAGCAAAATATTGCGCGGTTACACCCTGATAGAAATCATAGTTTCCATAGCAATAATAGGTGTTATGGCGACGGCCGGTTACCCCAAAATGGTCGAAACTGTCCATCAGATCAGGCTGGAACAACATGCACACTCGATCTACGAAGACTTCTGCCTGACCAGAGACACCGCCATAGCTTCTGGAAAAGCCGTTCCAGCTTACAGCCGCATGAATTTTTATCATTTCAGCGCTGATGCGAGTCTTCCGATGACCTCTTACGACATGCTTGACCAGGATGGAGACCCGGTAAAAACCGCACTGATGAAATTCTGCGATGAATTTGACGCGGTTGTCGCCAACCCACGCAGCATTGTTTCATCAGAATCAATCTGTATAGTCCCTGATGCCGCCTGGGGCGCCTCCACAACCGCCCCGCTGTCAAGGTGCATACTTTTCGACCGCAATGGCAATGGCTGGCGCCGGCCAATTGCCGGAGGACCCGACGATCTCGAACCCTTGCCAGCAGGTAATGACCTGTTTCTTATCAGGTCTCTCAACCTGATCGCGATGTTACCACATGATGATCTCGGCGCCTGGGGCATACAGATCGACGCTGATACCGGCAGACCGATTCTGAGAAGGGTTCCCTGACCAATGAAAAGCCGCAACGGATACTTTCTGCTTGAAGTTGTTGTTTCCATGGGCATTCTGTCACTGGTAGTCACCTCACTGATGACTTCACTGCAGAGTGCGCAAGCTAATATACAGCAGATAAGATTCAGACAGATCGGCCTTTTGCAGTGCGAATCGGCTCTTGAAGAGATCCACCGGGCATGGGAGCTCAATCCGACGGCAACCAATTCATACCTTATAACCGACGGCAGCTTTGTCGTGCTGGCATCCGACACATTGATACCAAAAGCAGACAACGTGATCGGCTCGCCTGAAGTCGGATACCGAGCGCGCTTTCAGGAAACCGGCGGCGCAGTCGGAGACTGGCACCCGGCGCTAGCCTGGACGCCGAACGGCGCCCCACCCCCGGCTGGCATGCTGATAGTCGAAGCGCGCGCATTCACTGGTGCTGACCCTGATACTTCTAGCATTGCAACTCTGTCAGCACTTTTCGCGGTGGTGTTTTAGCCATGAACATGATATTAAAAAAGCGCTGTACAACAGGGCTGTCGCTGGTCGAGATACTGGTGGCAATGACCGCCTTCGCTGTCATTTTTACCGGGTTGGCCTCAACCTTTCAGGCACTGATGATTGCCAACCGCGTTACTACAGACCTTTCAGAGTGCCTGCACCATTACAAGGATGGCATGCGCCTGCTTCTCGACGGCGACCCGACCCACCCGACCGAGCCGCACGCAGGCCTGATGCAAGCCGACAATGTCGCCACAGCGCCGCAATTTGTCTACAGCTACACTGATGAATTTGGTGCCGCGCAAAATCCTACGATCGACGGCGCGTTATGCTATTGGGTCGACGGAGTTCTGTATACTGTCTGGTGTTTCAGGGGTCAGATCCTGCGCATGCGTGAGGCTGCAACACCAAGACCACTTATGGGAGACCTTCCAGAAAACCCGCCACGCAGGCGTATCATGCTCAGCGACACAACCACCCTTGCTGGGCCTTTCGGCTCTTTTGTCACTGAAGAACTCGCTTCTTCGACCAGAACGCTGGTTCGACTGGCAATTAACCTGCATGGCGACACCGACAACAACGCGCAGCCAGATGTTACCGAAGCCCGCCTGCGCATGCGCCCAACAGTATTTCTGAGAAACGCGGAGCCTGAAATATGAAAACTCATGGCATGATATTCAATGCAAGACGTGGCTGGCTGTCATTTTACGCACTGATGATCGTGGTCATTCTC
>MFYY01000024.1:21021-27241 GCA_001787855.1 Candidatus Riflebacteria bacterium GWC2_50_8
AGTTTTCGAGACACAGGCGATACAGGCTGCCGACTCGGCGCTGGCCTATGCCCTGCGCGATACCGCCAGTCATGGCGGCAGCTGGGTAAGCATGAATGCGCCGGCTAACCCTAATATTCCACGCGCAGACACAGTAGCAATCTGGATCGGCAACACCGGAGTTGCCGCGACTTCAAACAAAATGATCGTCTGGGGCGGAAAAGACAAAAACGATGCTTTAACCAATTTTGGCGGGATTTATGACCCGGCAGCAGACTCCTGGTCATTTATCAATAATGCTGGCGCGCCGGTCGCAAGATACGAACACACCATGGTATGGACCGGTACCGATTTGATTGTCTGGGGAGGTAGAGACGCCAGTGACAACCTTCTGAACGACGGGGGCGTCTACAGCCTTTTAACCAGCACCTGGACGCCGACCAAAACCGGGGGAGCTCCAGCAGCTCGCACCGAACACAGTGCTGTCTGGAGCGGCAGTGAAATGATCATCTGGGGTGGCCGCAATGGCGAGAACCCCAATGACAAGGTTGGCGATGGTAAGCGCTACGACCCGGCCAGTGATAACTGGTCGCCGATAAGCTCGGTAAACGCGCCGACAAGTAGATCAGAACATAGCGCCATCTGGACCGGAAACGAGATGATCGTCTGGGGCGGCAGTGGCGCAGCACCGCCACAACCATTAAATACCGGCTGCCGATATGACCCTGACACGAACTCCTGGCAGTCTATGAATACAATTAACGCTCCGGCAAAACGGGCGGCCTGCACAATCATCTGGACCGGCAATGAAATGATTGTCTGGGGCGGCTATCCAAACCCCAGCCCACAGGCACTCGGCGATGGCGGCATTTACAACCCGGCATTTGACAGCTCAGGCGTCGAACCCTGGAGACTGATCGCCAGTTCAACTGAAGTCCCGTCACGGCGCGACAATGCGGCGGTCTGGATGGATGGTGTCATGGCATTATGGGGAGGGCTTTCCAAGCCAGCGGCAGGTCCAAATCAGGCAGTAAATTCAGGTTGTGCCATGCGCGCTGAATGCGGACACTGGGGACTGATAACCGAAGCCGGCGCACCATCAGCCAGATACGATGTCGCATCAGTGTGGACCGGCACCCACATGGTTATCTGGGGCGGCAAAGATAATTCAGGCACGATCCTCGATGACGGCAAGCGCTGGTTGCCGCCGGCGATGATTCCGACAACCACATATGAGATGACGGCGAACTCGGCGCAGATTGCTACGATAACCATGCAATATGAGCTTTCTTCATATACACCGGCTCTGGTTACAGTCAACTCAAGAGTATTTGACCGAAACGGCAGAGAACATGGCGGCAGAACTGCCCGGCGCTGTCTCGACGTCGAAAGACATAGATACAACAAAGGATGCTGGACAAGACCCTGATTCAGCTTTTTCATTAAAATTGTTAAAGAATCTTAACAGACTTGGCGACGCTTCAGAAATGCTTTTACCATGCCGATTTTTCGAGAAAAATCAGCGTGGAGTACAACGCTAAAATTGCAAATTAGTAGCGAATACTTTGACAGAAGGGGTCGAAAGGATTAGCATTTGAATATTCAGATTAAAAGTTCAGGAGGGTATTTATGAAGTTTGTGCGTCTTTTTGCAGTAGTATTACTGGCTTTTGCCGTGATTGGGGCAACTGGTTGTGGTTCAGAACCGGCACCGATAGCCCCCAAGAGCGACGTTCCTCTGTCCAAGGTCAGTGCTGACGGCACCATTATGCCAGCAACTCCGCCGCAGGCTCCAGCAGCAGCCCAGCCAGTTGCCGCACCCGCCGACGAAGAAGAAGAAAACTGAATTGTCAGTAAAAGTCAGCAGACCCGCGTCTGATGACTAATGAAATGGAGTAAAAAATGGAACAGAGAAAAGGTTTTACACTTATTGAACTGATGATCGTCGTATTGGTCATCGGCATTCTTTCCGCTGTTGGTATTCCGAGATACCAGAATTTTATGATGGAATCACGCCAGAAGAGTTGTGCTTCTCAGCTCAAGTCTATTGACCAGGCTGTTTCAGTCTGGGAAACCAATAACATTGGCTTCGCAGCCGGCGATGTTGTCAAAATGTCTTTCTTCTCACAGAACGGTTCAATCAATGATGCCACCAGAATTTATTTCAAGGCAGATCCTGGTTATGGAACTGATATTCACGCATATCCCGGCATCATGCCCGCAGGCAACAACATTCTCGACATCATCAAAGACGGCCGTGGCTTTGCCTGCCCGGAACTCGTCTACAGATATGGCGATCTGCGCAATATCCCCAACAACGAACTCGTAAACTACATATTCTTCAAAGTATCGCCCGACGATACTACGAGCAGCTTTCAGGATTTCGTGCCGACACGTATCGCCAGAGCAGCCGTATGCCCGGCATTCGGTTACAACTTCAGCGATGGTCTCAACCCGGCAGGTCAGCTGGGCGCAGCTCCGGCAGGCATCAACGCGGCCGCACCGAGCCCGAGCTTCAGCAGTGGAGCCGGTGGCCCGGACCGCACCAGAAACACTCTGCATATAACCTGGCAGACAAATATCAGCGCCGACTAATCGGTTAACTCTCGCAGGAAACGGGCGCAAGCCCGTTTCCTGCGATTACCCGGCATAGATAGAAAGTTCTGGCTTTGCGCATCGTCGTCGGGCCAGAATTTTTGTTTTTTTGGCAGTTACAGAAAGCAAACAATGACACTTGGCAGCTTCAAATCTTCTATTCTCACATCGGCTTCGATCGCTTATTATTCATTTCTGGAAGCACTGCGCAACCGGCTTTTTCTCGGCATAATCCTGCTGGCGATTCCGCTATCTTCGGCAGCATGGCTGCTCGACACCTATAACCTCGGCTTTCAGGTGCGGCTGGTTACCGATGCCGGGTTGACGCTGATTTCGCTGATCGGTCTGCTGGTCGTGCTATTTTTCTCGCTCGACCAGATCATACCTGACATTGAACGGCGCACCATTTATTTCGTCATTACCCGGGCACCGAGTCGCCATGTTTACATGTCCGGCCGTTTTGGCGGCATTGCGCTGACCCTGCTCTTTCTCAACACCCTGCTCGGCACCCTGCTGTTTGTGATTCTGCGCATGCAGGCCGGAGCCTGGTTCTTTGAAGTGCCGGTCGCCATGTTCATTATGTTTTTAAAGCAACTTCTGCTCGTCTCTATAGTAATGATGCTGGCGGCATGTTCCACCAAAATCGTAACCCTGAGTCTGAGTGTTCTAATCTACGTGGTTGGACATGGCCTCGATATTTTCCGCATGCTGGCTGAGCGCAAGGGCAGCGCACTGTTGGCCAGTCTCGCCGATTTTTTTATCTTTGTGCTGCCGGATTTTTCGCTTTACGAAACCAGGGTAATGGTAATGCATGAGCTTCTGGCCAGGGGTTCGGCACTGGCTCTGCTTGCTGTTTACACAATGGCGGCGGTTTTCTTTTATCTGTCACTTGGTGGCGCGGCTCTCGATCGCAGAGATCTCTGACCGCCATGCAAGCCCGTAAAATCACGACACTTGGAATTCTGCTGCGCCTGTTGCTTCTGGCAATTGCTATTTCCGGGCAATTTTCGATCAAGGCACGCTACTGGAACCAGTATTACCCGGAAACCGTGATCATCGACTACAACGACCTGCTGCTGCAGTCATTGCCGGCCCAGCTGAAAAGCATGGGTGCCGGTCTGCTGCGCCTGACCGCTGACGAATACATGCATATCGGCCCTTACAAAAAGGCCAGGCAGAATTTCATCGCCGGCAGTTTTGGCGGAAACACTGAGATCATGGGCCTGCTCAAGCTGGCTCTATATCTGGAACCCTCGCATATTGAGACCTACGAGATCATGAGTCAGAACCTTGCCATGTATCTCGATCGTTTTGAAGATGCCATCAGACTGATACAGCAGGGCATTCTGGCCAACAGGAGTTCAGCTGACCTGCACAAGCTTTATGCGGCGGCGGCCTACTGTTACGGCTTTGCCGAAAGCTATACCTATGACAGTCCCAGGCCGATAAAGAATGACCGTGCTATCGCCCTGAATTATCTCGATGCCGCAATAAAAAGCTATCAAGCGAATTTCACACGCATTGGCACCGACTCTTACGATGTTTTTGCGAACCTCGGCAACTACTATGTTCTCAAAAGCCGCTTTCTTATCGATATCGGCAAAAAATATGAAGCGTTCGCCGCCTGGCAGAACGTGCCGGCAGAAAACAGAACCGGGCTGATCGCCACCTATTTTTCGCTTATGGAACAGGGCATCGAAGTGCCCGACTCGCCCGAAAAGCTTTTTGAGCAGATCTTTGCCAACCAGCAGGCAACAAAGAGCAGACCTGCGCCTTATTCTTTACCAGACGGCTGGTATCAGACTCTGTTTATCGATCCCGCTGAGGAGCTTAAAGCTATCTCAAGCAGAATGAACCGGGTCAGCGCCTCAAAAGTAGAAGAGTTCAACCCGTTCGTCGTCGCGAAAACCGAATCAGCGCAACCGGCAGAACAAAAGCATGAGGATCATGATCAGCACAATGAAACCTCTTCATGCGATCACACTGACCACGCCGGGCAAGACTGCTCACAAACCCACACCAACGCAGCCGGCGGCTGGACCATCTTTGCCGAAGTGCGCGCTGCTATCATGCAGGCCGCCCTGATGATCGTCTGCGGCCTCGGCATCCGCCGCTTCTTCAGCCGTCGTTAATTCAAAAGCTCAATACGGCGAGTCATAATTCGGCAGATCGAAGTTGTGCAGATATGTGGTAATATTTTTTGTCACTACTACATCATCAAAACAATGTACCTGACTAGCATTGTTAGAATCAGGAACATAGAATTTAAATCCGGATCTAACAGTTTCTGTTGCAATCAAACCCGTATTAGCGACTCCAACATACACAACATATTTTCTTTCATTGGTTGTAGGTTCAACATGTTCTATCCTGAATGAACCAGACAACGAAGCAACAGAATCAGTATCTGAACTTGTACGAGTGCTGACAATCGGGTAAGGATTTCCACGAAGAGTCCAGCCATCTATTATTTCTTCTCTTTCTATGACTTTACCATCAACAGTCTCTGAAACAACATTGGTAAATGATTCGTAATAATATGGGTAGAGACGTACAATCAGGCCTGGAATGCCTTTGCCGGTTATCTCATTGACTATGCGGCCGGAAATAGCACCTTTATTAGTCTCAGGATTCTGTGACAGAAAGTAGGTAAGAGTTGCCGGCACCATTTCAGTCTTGGTGGGATCAGCTTTTTGTTGCCTGATGGTAAAGCTGGTAGTAAGAGTCGTCCAGCCATTGCGCTCAAGAGTGAGATCATAAGTTTCTGGCAAGAATTTGCGGTCAAAGACAAATTTTCCGTTCAAATCAGAAACTGCATCGCCAATGCCTTTGATCGAGCATTTCACATATTGCAGCGGAGCCTTGGAAAAATCATCATAAATAGTGCCGGTTACCTTGTCATAATAGACCTCAGTATCTTCTTCTTCGATGGTTCTGGCAGACAGATATAGTTTGGGCAGCTCAGGCGACAGTTTGCCGTCATTGAGAATGTGAATTACATAGGTTGTCGGCACGTATTTGTTGTCAGCATCACTGAGAGATACGCTGTACATGCCGGTTGTGTAATTCTGAAAGATGAACTTGCCTTCGGTTGTTGTAGTTGTGGTGGCAAGAGCCTTTCCGTCCTTCATAAGTGCAACGGTAATATTGGGCAGGACCTCAGAGGTCGCGTTAAGCAGCACAGTACCGATGATATTGGCGTTTACTGGTTCGGTCGGTGCCGCGGCAGTGCTGATAGAAGTGCTGTAAACCTTGACTTCTTCAGCTGCCAACACCACTTCTTCGATGACGCTGGCGTAACCATTGCGCTGAATCGTAACGGTATAGACACCGGACGGCATAGAAATCTGGTAACGCCCGGTCGAATCGGTAATCGCCGAATCTGTAACCATCGATGCCGAGAGAATACGAACATAGACATTCTCCAGCGGCTGGCCGTTTTCATCAGTAATTATACCGGTCAACGTCGCATAATTTACGGTTGCCGATGCGCCGGAAAGGCCGACCCAGTTACCGCCGGAAAGGCTGCTGTTGCTGCCTGAGCTGCAGCCGATGATGACCATGCAGATTACCGCGAACAGAGACAGTAAAATTGTCGTTTTATTGCGCATTTTCTGCCTCCGCGACGATGATTGATAGACTGAATC